>JANNDQ010000077.1:0-8243 GCA_031387965.1 Chamaesiphon sp. OTE_75_metabat_567 | reverse complement strand
ATTTTTCAGTAGAGTGATCTCGGAAGACTTGAGCTATTTCGTTCCGTAATGTCAAAAGCAAGGCTCTGCTACTCCCAACATTCTTCAACCTAATCTACCTAAATTACGATAACTATTACTAGACAACTTACAACAACTCAGCTTCTGATAGGCGACCTTCAAGCGGTTCATACTCATCTTCAAGTAACCACAGCTCGGCTTGACTGTAACTTTCACAACGCTTAATTAGCTTGTACTGCTCGGCAGGATCGAGAATCTGGCAACAACCCGATTCATAGCTCAGGAGCATCAGTAAGTAAGGAGGCGACTGCATCGGATCGACCCAAACTTCTAGAAAGTTCCAGTTATTCTTCGCTGGATCGAGTGCGGGGGATGGGATGATATTTGTTGTCTGCATCAATTTTTACCTCGCCATAGAATAAAGGGAGAGTCGAGCCATCAGGGTCAATTCGGATACCAATCAGCTCTGGAAACATCAGTCCATAACGATCGTAGCCTCTAGCAAAACCTGTATAGGTGCCTCCCACTATGATAGCCTGAGCGACTCGCAAGAAGGTATCTTCATCATTGAATACATGGGCTGCTCTCCCCCGTCGCAGAAGCCGATTACTTTCAGGTGTATTTGGCAGGTGCTTGGCTAGATTCCGATGATTACCTAACGGTAGGCTGCGCCAACGAGGGTGATTTCGCGCTCGATCCCACTCATGCAATCTTCCGTGACTGGTCAGTTTCTATCATGGCAGTCTACATCAATATCAATTACTTGGCAGGGCGGTGAATTAGCTTCTCGGCGATGCGTTTCTTGGCTTTTTGGTCTACGCCGATCACGCGGACATAGGACTTGGGACGATCTCGGACGATCGCATCTAGGGATCGGACGATCTCGGCGGCGTTGATACCAGTAACCTGTCCACCAGTTTCCCAAGCGTTGCTCTTGTAGCGACGCTCATCGGCAAATTCGGTGAAGATGGCACAACCTTGGGCGACTAGGCGAGAAATCGCTTCTACCGCATCGAGGGTGAGGGATGTGCTGCTGGCGTGGCTGCTAGGATGATTGGTGGGGTTACTGTAGCTGTGAGTGTTGCTACTAGTGCTACTAATTGCGGTGTTAGGGCTGGTTACTGAAGTTTGACCAGGGCGATGGACGATTTGCTCGGATACTCGGCGTTTGGCGTGGGAATCGATGCCGATCGCCCGGATGTATTCGTTGGGATAATGAGCAATACAGTCAGAAATCGCGGCTACAATTGCTGATTCGGACTGGGATTCGATTGCGCTACAGCTAGTCCAGGAGCTAGTTTGGAAGCGACGTTTGTCGGCACGTTCGATCGCGACTTTAGAACCCTGGCTGACGAGTTGACGGACGATCTTAACGAGATCGGCATTCCCACTACCTGCGGCGGTAGCAGCGTGTACGGCAGGTCTGGGAATGGTTTGAGTAGATCCGGTGTTCGCAGTGTGATTGCTGGGAATACTAGACTGAATCGGACGATCTCCAGGGCGTTGGATGATCGTTTCTAGGACTCGTCGCTTGGCGTGGGTATCGATCCCAATTAAGCGCACATAGTCACCGCTGTGATCTTGAAGGCAGGTTTCGAGGTGTTTGAGTACTTCACCTTCGTTGTGGGAATTAAAAGACGCGCAGCTAGTCCAAGAACTGGTCTGAAAGCGACGCTTATTAGCATGTTCTGTCCCGACACTGTAACCTTGCGCTAGGAGGCTACGGACGCTGCTGACTACCTCAGGGGCAAGATTTGAATGGGTTGTCTTTAAACTTGCTGCTCGTGCGATGCCATACAAGCCGGAGCTGGAAATATCGACTGCCTCTTGAAATGGCGTGACGCATTCGATATCGTCGGCACAGCGATAGCCAGCGCGGAGTGAGTCATTGATGCTGATAATGTGAGCGGCAAAGTGGCGATCGTCAGGCTGAGCGTCAGAGAGCCTGTCTGCTTGGGCTTGATTGGTAATAATCGCACCGGATGGGACATATTTACCCGCTGCAATCTCCACATCCTGAATCAGGGCGTGCATCATGATGACGCAGCCGTCACCTACCTTGGCATTAAATACTGTCGATCGAAACCCAATAAAGCAGTCATCACCAACATAGGCGGGGCCGTGAATTAGCGCCATGTGGGTAATCGAGCTATTTTGACCGATCCAGACTGAGTAAGGAGTCCCATCATCTCCGACGACTCGCCCCTGTTCTAGCCCGTGAATGACCACACCATCTTGAATATTGGTATTTGCACCGATATAGAACGGATTGCCTTCATCTGCCCGAATCGAAATACCTGGGGCGATCATCACATTTTCGCCGATCCTTACGTCGCCGATAATGTTAGAAAAAGCGTGAACGTAAGCAGTATGGTGAATATCTGGCTCGACCAAATTCCGCGACCACGGGGTCAATGGTGAAGCTGTGACGTTATTCTGGACTACTGCCATGATCTAGACCTTTATATAAATTAGATTGCGATTACAGAGTACTCTTATCTGACTGCTAGCAAAAACTTGACATGTCATTGGTCAGTAAAGCTTAGAATCGCGCGAACCCTAGCATAACAATACAGTTTCGAGGCTCAGTTTGGCAACATAACACACAATTATCCTTACTAATTTTAACTATAAGCTGGACTAATATTATTTCGATTAGCTGCGCTGGCAGAGTAGTCGATCTCGATGATTAGTCCCGCTAGCTCCCAATGTCGCGTTTAGTACATAATGAGAGAGAGTTTAAAAATATATTAAGATTTCTAATTTTACCTCCGAGCTACTGTGAATTCACGGGATTAGCGGTTAACCCGGCTGCTTAACCTTACAAGAATTGTCTGTCGATATCAAAAATATGTACTGTTGGGCGTAATTTATGGATCAAATATTACTAGACACCGGATGGTTGATTCCTGGCTATGGATTGCTAGGGTCGCTTTTAAGCATCCCGTGGATGACTAGATTGGTGCGGCGAACTGGCCCTAGACCCGCAGCCTATCTGAACATTTTGATGACGGCGCTGGCTTTTATTCATGGCACCATCTTATTTCGGGCGGTCTGGAATCAGGCTCCGCACCATATTGTGGTTAATTGGTTAACTGTAGCGGGGTTGGAGCTAAATCTCACGTTTGAGTTATCGACGTTAAATGTGGGAGCGATGGAGTCAGTGACGGCACTGAGTCTGATTGCGCAGGTGTTTGCCCTGGGCTATATGGAAAAAGATTGGGCACTGGCAAGATTTTTTGCGCTGGTGGGTTTTTTTGAGGGCGCGATGAGTGCGGTGGCGATTAGTAATTCTCTGTTGCTCAGCTATGGGTTGCTGGAGCTATTAACGCTTTCGACCTATTTATTAGTGGGTTTTTGGTATGCCCAGCCATTGGTAGTTAAAGCGGCACGGGATGCTTTTCTGACCAAGCGGGCTGGGGATATCATCTTGTTTGCGGGGGTAATTGCGCTGTCGAGTATTGCCGGGAGTTTGGATTTTGACGATCTGTACCAGTGGTGTGAAACCACAGACATCTCACCGACTGCGCGGACTTTGATTGGGCTGGCGCTGATTGCGGGGCCAATTGGCAAATGCGCTCAGTTCCCGCTGCACCTATGGCTGGATGAGGCAATGGAAGGCCCCAATCCTGCATCGATTTTGCGAAATTCGGTAGTGGTAACTGGCGGTGCATATATTTTAATCAAGGTTCATCCAATCTTGTATCTATCTCCGACTGTGACGACAGCGTTGATGGTAATCGGGACAGTGACAGCAATTGGAGCGACATTGGTATCGATCGCCCAAATCGATATTAAGCGAACTATTTCTTATTCAACCAGTGCCTATCTGGGTCTAGTATTTATCGCGATCGGCGCAAAGTGGATTAATTTTGCTTTATTTTTACTATTTGCCCATGCTATTTCTAAGGCGCTGATCTTTATGAGCGTGGGTTGTATCATCCTGACCACCAACACCCAGGATGTCAATGAATTTGGCGGCTTGGCGAAGAGTATGCCTGCAACGACAATCGCTTTTATCGTTGGTACATTGGCGATGACTGGTGTTTTTCCTTTAGGTGGGTTTTGGGCGTTTCAGCAGGGCTTTAAGTCGCTGTGGGTAGATTATCCGTGGGCGATCGGAGTGATATTATTAGTCAATGGTTTAACAGCTTTTAATCTAACCCGTGTATTTGGTTTGGTCTTTCTAGGCAAAACTCAGCCCAAAACCAGGCGGGCACCAGAAGTACCCTGGCCGCTAGCTGTCCCGATGGTGTTTTTGACAGTGTTTACATTGCTTACGCCTGCGGTGATGTATCAGTTCTCGGTACTGCCAGATTTAGATGATATTGGTTGGTTGGAGTATAGCTCGATTACTTTATCTAGCTTACTCGGATTTTTAGTTGGTGGATTGTTGTATTTTAGAGTCGATCGTATCCCCGTTAAACTATCTGTACCCTGGATTCAGGAACTTCTCGCATACGATTTTTATGTAGAGACAATTTACCAAAAAACCATTGTCTGGGTAGTCCTGCAATTGTCTAAAATTACCGCTTGGATCGATCGATACATTGTCGATGGATTGGTTAATTTAGTCGGCTTCGCCACAATTTTTAGCAGCGAAAGTCTGAAATACGCCACATCTGGTCAGACCCAAAATTATGCGCTCACAATTACCGTCGGTGCCGGAATGCTGGGATTGACGGTTGCTTGGTTTTTTTGGAAATTCTAATCTCATCCCTAATATCTCATGCTCACTATCTTATTAATCATCCCCCTGATTGGGGCAGCTTTGGCAGCTTGGTGGCCAGGTCAAACTCGCACACTGACATCGTGGGTAGCGATAGCTGTAATCGGCTGGACTGTGCTGATCTTAACGAAGTTTGATTTGAGCAACCCCAGTATGCAGTTCGTGGAAAATGTCCGCTGGATTGATACATTAGGCTTGTCCTATCGATTGGGGATTGATGGCTTATCGTTGCCATTAGTTGCACTCAATAGTTTGTTGACTTGGGTGGCTATCTATAGCAGCGATGCTCAAATCGATCGACCACGCCTCTATTACAGCCTGATTTTGCTGCTCAATGCGGCGGTGACGGGGGTATTTCTGGCGCAAGATGTGCTGCTATTCTTCATTTCGTACGAGTTGGAATTAATTCCGCTGTACCTATTAATTGCGATCTGGGGTGGTCAAAAACGCGCTTATGCAGCTACGAAGTTCCTAATCTACACAGCTCTGTCCGGTGCGTTGATTCTAGCTGCTTTCCTGGGATTAGCTTGGTTTGGCGGCAGTAGTAGCTTTACTTACAATCCCGAACTGGCTCATGCTTTACCACTGAGCCAGCAGTTTTTGCTGTTGGGAGCATTATTACTGGGGTTCGGGATCAAGATGCCGCTGTTTCCCTTTCATACCTGGCTTCCAGATGCTCACGTTGAGGCTTCTACGCCGATTTCCGTCCTCCTTGCTGGAGTCCTGCTCAAACTTGCTACCTACGGGATTTTGCGCTTTTGCGTGGGGTTATTTCCAGAGGCTTGGCAGATTGCTGCACCTTGGCTGGCATCATGGGCGATCATTAGTGTACTCTATGGTGCATTGATGGCGATCGCTCAAACAGATATGAAGAAGATGGTGGCTTACAGTTCGGTGAGTCACATGGGCTTTATCTTGCTAGCGGCGGCGGCAAATACGCCGTTAAGTTTTTCGGCAGCGATGATTCAAATGATCAGCCACGGTTTGATTTCGGCGACGCTGTTTCTATTAGTGGGGGTAGTTTACAAGAAAACTAAGACCCGCGATATCAATGTGTTAGAAGGTTTACTCAATCCTGAACGGGGGATGCCTGTAATTGGGAGTCTGATGGTGTTGGCGGTGATGGCAAGTGCGGGGATTCCGGGCATGGTGGGGTTTGTCGCTGAGTTTCTGATTTTCCGCAGCAGCTATCCGATCTTCCCTGTCCAAACGCTGCTGTGCATGGTTGGCACGGGTTTAACAGCTGTTTATTATCTGTTGCTAATTAATAAAGCCTTTTTTGGGCGACTCTCAGCCAAGGTGCAAAATTTAGAAGGGGTGTCATGGCGCGAACGCTACCCAGCCATGATTCTCACAGTTGCGATCGTTATTTTTGGAGTGCAACCTGGTTGGATTACCCGCTGGAGCGAACCAACAATTTTAGCTACACTGCAATCATCAGGGGTTGTTAGTAACGTGTCTGAACCAGTCAAAATATTAACTGTGATTAAACAAACTGAACTCTAAGCAATTTACTTCTATTATGACCGCTACTACTTCCAATTCCTGTCATCGTTTTGCCAACTATATCGATCGATTCTACAATGGTCAAAGTCTACTGCCAGACAATCCTGAAAATGTGAAGGAAGTAGTCGGTATCCTAGACAGCTATGGCTATGTACTTAATGAGTACCAGATCAATCTTCAGCATATTGCCGATCGAGAATTCTTGACCGTCTTTCCATTTTTTAAATACTTTAATGATAAAGTATCAGTTGATCAACTACTCAAACATTTATGGCACGATCGCATCAATTTTGAGTATGCTGAATACTGCATGAAAGTGATGTTATGGCACGGTGGCGGTAAGCTAGAAGCCTATATTGAATCTTCAGAATTTCAAGCATTAATTGAGTCGGCAATCCAAGCAAAAATTAAGGGCAATCCCGTAATTAAGCTATTACATAAGCTATTTCCAGAATTTCTACCAGAGCAAATCCGTCAATCGGTTTATTACAATGCTCTGGGTCAATTTTGGGAAGTGATGTGCGATATCTTCTTGACACTGGGCAAAGCTTATAATCAAGGTGAAATTACCAGTATTCCCGCAGTAGTAGACTGGATTAAAGCGGGACTAGTCGCCGCTGCTGGCAATCCGATTACTTACGCAGTAGAAATCGATGGTCAATCTTATGATATCCTACCCAAGTCAGCAGAATTAACTTTTTTGATGGATGTAGCGGTGCCCTATGTCGAAGCTATTTTCTTTCGGGGCACGCCATTTTTAGGAGTGGTTTCTTACAATGCTCAAGCTCATCAAATTCCTGTGCCCCAGAATGAATTTACCTATGGCGCACTGTATGCCGATCCCCTTCCTATCGGCTGTTCAGGTATTCCACCCACACTATTGATGCAGGATATGCGGCACTATCTGCCAGATTATCTCCACGAAATCTATCAAAAAACTAAGCGTCAAGAAGACGATCTATTGGTAAAGATTTGTCAGAGTTTTCAAAAATCAATGTACTGTGTTACCAGTGCCACAATTTTAGGCTTAGCTCCTCACAAATTGGATAGCCAAGATCCTCAAGATCAAGTTGAAAATATGACTTATTTTGAAGGCTGGATGGATCGATTATTAACGTCCCAATTACCTAATATTCAGAATTAGAGCGGATGGCTAAGCCTAGACTACCATGTGCGATTCGGTCGATCGAAGCCGAGTCGGATATCGGGAAGTTAGGCTTGCGATCGAGACGCTGCATGAACGGTAAGATGAATTAGTGTATCCGTCAATACAGAATGCGTGATTTGATTTGAAATTTACTTAGGTTAGATCTTTTTGAGCTATCGATCCAAAGCCTTGAGTTAGCATCGCAGGGTAAGATTATATTTCAGGTTGCGATTGACTCTTTGTTTAATCAGCTAGAACTTCCTTCATCACTATGAAAATTCTCCAAACTCAAACCCTGCGCGGCCCCAATTACTGGAGCATTCGGCGATCGAAGCTCATTCTCGTAAGGTTGGATTTGGAAGATTTAGCCGACAGACCTTCTGATACTATTTCTGGTTTCTACGAGAGTCTGGTGGCGGTTTTGCCCAGTCTGGAGGATCATTATTGTTCACCTGGATGTAAGGGGGGTTTTCTCAGTCGGGTGCGGGAAGGGACGATGATGGGACATATTCTAGAGCATGTGGCTCTGGAGCTACAGACTCTAGCCGGGATGCCTGTGGGATTCGGGCGGACGCGGGAGACAAAGGCGCTGGGTACTTATCAGGTGGTGGTTGAGTATCAATTGGAAGCGGCGGGGCGATATGCCGTGCGGGCGGCGCTGCGGTTGTGTGAGAGTATTGTTGAGACGGGGAGTTATCCGCAAGCCGAGCTGAACAAGGATTTGGCGGATTTGAACAAAATGCGGACTGATGCGATTCAGGGCGCGAGTACTGAAGCATTAGTTAAGGAAGCCCAAGCTTTGGGGATTCCCTGGATTCATCTGGAGACGTGTGATTTATTTCAGTTTGGCTATGGTAAATA
>JANNDQ010000067.1:0-12311 GCA_031387965.1 Chamaesiphon sp. OTE_75_metabat_567 | reverse complement strand
GGTATTGCTGATAGGAACGAATCAGCACGTTCATCGCTACTCGATGTTGGTTAGTTTCCAAGGACTCTCCATCGTCAAAAATTAGATCCGTAGGTGGTAATGGTGGATTCCAGCTATCGGCGTGGGCAGTAATCTGTTCTGACACCGTATTAAGCATCGGGTGTACCAACAAGAAAGGGCTGTAATACTATTTTACTGCTTGGGAGTATCGATCGGCTAGTGTCCACAATTCCAAATTCAAACTGATTCATTTCATAATCAATTTTGAAATAGGGGGTAGGGGCAATGTCTTGTCTCGCTATACCGTCGGGAAACCCGACGAGCGCGAGCCGCTTCATGAATTGCCCTTACCCCCTGATTGTTCAAACTAGTTGTGCTGAAAGCAAACGAAGAACTTAACCAACAGCATCAGCCGCATTAGTACCAGAGATAATGTCAATTTGGGAGAAGATCCCAGCATTAATTCCCAATCCAGCTGCGGTTGCCATCGTTGATTTAGCCGCTGCGCCCATAGTGCGATTGAGTACGCTGCCACCAGCAAGTTCAATTTTGGCAATCAGATCGCGTGTTTTGACATCCTTACCAGAGAATAGATTAATTGTGTTTGTGCCTTCCAGTGCAAAGCTAAAGTTCTTGAAATTGCCAAGATCAATCGAGTCTTGAAACAGATTAAAATCAGTAATCTTAGCGTAATCATTATTGCCGTTCCCGACGTAATAAACATCACTAGTATTACCCAAAACGAACTTATCGCGTCCACCGCCACCAGTGAGGATATCGACTTCACCTACGCCCCTGGCTGTACGATCGGAACCAGTGATAATATCGTTCTGATTACCGCCAGTAATCTTGTCGTTACCCGCACCACCAACGAGGGTGTTATTACCAGCGCCACCAAAGAGGATATCATTGCCAGCGCCACCAGAGAGGATGTCGTTACCGTTGCCGCCATTGAGGGTATCGTTGCCTTTACCACCATTAAGTTTGTCGTTACCGTTGTCGCCATTGAGGGTATCGTTACCATCTAACCCATTGAGGGTATCGTTACCAGCTAAACCATTGATGATGTCGTCTGCACTGGTGCCATTGAGGGTATCATTGCCAGCGGTGCCATTAATTGTAGTGGGAGTGGTGGGTGTACCATCACTCAAATATCGCGCAATGATAAAGTCAGAAACAAGTGGATCAGAAGGCAATCCTGTTCCTCCCACCAGCACAATACTGCCATCAGTTTGTAATTTTATCCCACCAAATTTCACAGCAATACCGAGGTCACTGATAATGCTACCGTTCTCGCCAAAAGTATTGTCTATGCTGCCGTTACTGTTGTATCGAGTGAGTGCAAAATTCGTTGGCCGATCTGTCTGACCAGGAAGAGGTGCTGCTTGATTAGTCCCCGCTACGATGATTTTGCCATCATTTTGAACTACGATATCTGAGGCAGTTCCAACGCCGCGATAGGGAACTCGACCATTTGTACCGAATGAATTATCGAGAGTACCATCAGGATTGTAGCGACTGATATTACCAGGATTCACAACAGTAGTCCCATCAAGATTGCTAGATACAAAACCACCACTGATCACAATAATTTTGCCATCACTTTGAACTGTACCGTTACCAATTGCGCCTGATAGAACTACTGGGAGAGATATGTCAAAAGTACCATTACTGTTGTACCGATCGAATACTGGGATAGTATTAGGGTTTCGTTGAATCCGGATTCCGCCAGTAACTACAAATTTACCATCATTTTGTAAAATGATTTCGCCCGCATCTTCTTCACCAGCACCCAACCGGATCACCTTACCGCCAGTACCAAAAGATGTATCTAGGCTACCATCGAGATTGTAGCGGGCTAGGGCGATATCGCTAGTAAATGAAGGTCCTGGTTGATTTTCCCCAAGTGCAAGAATTTTACCGTCTTTTTGTTGAATGATATTTTTGATAAAAGCACTTTGCCCATCTGATGAAAAGGCTGTCGTAACCTTGCCATTATCACCAAAAGAGCTGTCGATACTACCATCAAGATTATATCGAGCTACCAAAAAAAGTTTAAAACCACTGGTAGTCCCAGCTACAACAAATTTACCATCGGTTTGTTGAATAGTGGAGAAGACCCTGCCATCAAAGCTGGCGGTAGTTTTGCCATTATTGCCAAAGGACGTATCGAGACTACCATCGGTATTGTACTTTGCTAATGCAAAAACATCATTACTGGTACCAGCTACAACAATTTTTTTATCCGCTTGAAGAAAGACATTGTTAGCAATATCGTTAGCACCATTAAAATCAGTGATGACCTTGCCATTGGTGCCGAAACTAGGATCTAGATCTCCGGCTTTGAGGATGTGGGTGTATGTGGCGATAATATCTGATTGAAATACCAGATTAGCCGCAATTTTGCCCGCACTGTCGATGAGATTCCAGTTACCATCGAGTTGAGTACTGCCGACTTTAGTTGTGCTAGCGGCAATTTTAGCCCCTGTTACTGTACTCAATTGGCTGATAAACTGTTGACCTCGATCGCCCTTCGCTACTTCACAGCTATATAATAAAATTTCGTCTAGACACCATTCTTGTAATAGTGGAGTGCGAGTCTGGATCTGGGCTAGATCGATCGAGTTTGCCCCAATCTTGATGCTACCAGCTTCACCGTGGGCAACGATCGCAAGTTTTTTCACACCTGTCTGAGCTAGTAAATTAGTGATTCGATAGATCGCATCTTGATCAGACTCGATCGTATAGCCGATCGTTCCTGGTAAGAGTGCTGCTTGTAAAATATCTAAAGATTCGACAGAGCGATCGAACACAACCAATATATCGTGATTAGCAGTAGTTAGATTAGCCTGTAAGTCTTGCCGTGTATCAGCAGCCAAAGTATTGTCGATCGGATAATTCATGCTCTAGCCCCCGAAACATATTAGTGAAGAAACTGAGAGGGAGTGTAGCAGATCGAACACATTAATGCTGTGATAGAAATCACAAGTCTACGACAATGTTAGAGTAGAAAAAATTTGAGTTACTTCGATCAAACAGAATAATTTTGCTATCACTCTGAACTGTAGCTCGTGAATTGTTCACTTCCATCGATCGGGTACATTCAATATACCCGATCAATTTCTAGTTGCCTCAATCGGTCAAGCACGATCAATCTAATCTAATTTAAGAACATCTTGAGTTCCCTGGCGACGCTTCGTATCTTTTGCTTGATAGGTATTAACACAAGCATCTTTTTTATACATAACGCAGGAGAGATATTCCGTGGTTTCGATGATTGCCGCCCGTAAGGCTTTACCAACGGGAGCTTTCTTCTCTTCGGCTGAATTATTTCCAGCTTGGATGCCAAAGAGGCTAATAGCACCACTGTTTGCTTGCGCCTTATCAGTTGCACGTCCTTCGATAGTGCGAGAGTAAGCCACTTCTCCGGTGCTGGTATCGACAACTCGGAGATCGATGGCAACGTAAGCGTCAACCTCGCTCTTCTGTTCGCCACCACCAGCGCAGATTCCCATGAAGCAGCCTCCAATCTGACCTCCACCTGATTTCTTGCTCACCCCTTCCTCAAAAGATGTTACACGACCGAGTACGACATATTGCGCTCCAGTCAATTCACCTTTTTTTGCCCTAGTTGGCTTTTTCACCAGCCCTGCTTCGGCTAATTCTTGCTCGGACAAAACTGCCTGCAATTTTTGTCGCTCAACGACTTTAAAGTTGCCAGTCGCGGATAGCTCATTACTTAAAGCATCTCCCAATTGACTAGCGGTACTCGATTTCCACCACCACCAATTCGTTTCATTCTTAAAAGATGGCACTGAAATCGTTGGTTTTGCCTGAGCGAATACAGGTCTATTGACAATTCCAACGCTGGAACTCACAATCGTCAAAGCCACCAGTACTCTAGCTGCAATTTGTGTTTTGGGCGATAAAGTTTTCATAGGATATATTTTGCTGCGTAATATTACTCTGCCATAAGACATATTTTAAGATCCGCCTTGACAGAGCGTGTAATAGTAATACATTATCACACGCTTTGCCAAGCTGTGAACTAGCACGGGTCTACAAATTCCAAGGTTAAGTGTAACAGCGTAGGGATCTTTGCGGATGGTATTGCGGCATCGAACCTGAAGGGTAAAGTGACTAGAATCATGGCATTACAAACTTTGAAATAATCCATTCTCGTAGCAAACCCCCAGACCACAACCGCTATATAATTAAGGATGCTAGTTGTGGACGCTTCAAAAACTGAGATGGTAAATTTAAATCCTACTTCTTCCTTTAGTATCTCGATGCACTTGGAAGTGCCCAATCGATCGGGAATGCTGGCAAGTATCGCTCAGGGTATTGCTTCTGTGGGCGGGAATATCAGTTCCCTCGATATTACCGAGCAGACACGGGTGCTATCGCGGATTGATGTGACTGTTGATGCTACTAGTACCGAGCATGGCGATCAGATTGTGGAAGTAGTCAAGTCGATTCCTGAAGTGCGGCTCACGAGTACATTTGATCGCACGATGCAGCTCCATCGGGGTGGTAAAATTCGGATGGAGAGCAAGATTCCACTCACGCGCCAGTCGGATTTGGCGATGGCTTATACCCCAGGAGTGGGGCGAGTGTGTATGGCGATTGCCAATGAACCGGAGCGAGTATATGAATTGACAATCAAGTGTAATACTGTGGCGATCGTCTCTGACGGCAGTGCGGTATTAGGATTGGGGAATTTAGGCGCTGCCGCTTCGATGCCTGTGATGGAAGGCAAAGCGATGTTGTTTAAAGAATTTGCGGGGCTGGACGCATTTCCAATTTGTCTAGATACCCAAGATACTGAAGAAATCATCAAAACAGTCAAGCATCTTGCGCCAGTATTTGGTGGCATTAACCTTGAAGATATCGCCGCACCCCGCTGTTTTGAAATCGAAGCGCGGTTGCGGGCAGAATTAGATATTCCCGTTTTTCATGATGACCAACATGGTACCGCGATCGTCACCCTAGCAGCCCTGATGAACTCGCTCAAACTAGTCAAAAAATCTCTCGATACGGTCAAAATTACCATCAATGGGGCAGGCGCGGCGGGGATTGCGATCGCTAAATTATTCACTACTGCTGGGGTCAAGCACATCTGTATCTGCGACTCCAAAGGGATTATTTCGACCAGTCGCACCGATTTAAACCCTGAGAAACTAGAATTTGCCGTCGCCCAAACTGGTACTCTCGCCGATGCAATGGTTGGTGCAGATGTCTTCCTGGGAGTCAGCGCACCTGGAGTCGTCACGGTAGAAATGGTCAAATCGATGGCAAAAGACGCGATTGTGTTTGCGATGGCGAATCCAATCCCGGAAATTCAGCCTGAATTAGTCAGCAATGATGTGGCAGTGATGGCGACGGGGCGGAGCGATTACCCTAATCAAATTAATAACGTCCTCGCCTTCCCTGGGGTCTTTCGCGGGGCGATCGACTGTCGTGCCAATCAGATTACCATCAATATGTGCCTAGAAGCTGCCAAGGCGATCGCATCCCTGATTAACCCGAATGAACTCAATCGCGAATACATCGTCCCCTCAGTCTTCGACAAGCGGGTAGCTACAGCTGTTGCTTCAGCGGTACAGAAAGCGGCGCGGGAAGAGGGAATTGCCAAGTATTAAATTGCTGTCTGAACTGTGATTATTAAAGATTAAATGATGGGCTGTGAGGATTGACTTGCTGGGTATTCTCGATAATAACGCGGAGTTTGTCGATCGTGGGGATAAAGATTACGTGTAATTGGGTTTGGCGCGGATAGTCTTTGGTATTCACCTGAGTGATGGGATGAGTATTGAGCAAAAAAGGTGTTTGTTGTTCGATCTCGATCGAGATCCGATCCACAAATCGACCTGCTACATATTCCCTCACCATCGGTTGTAACGACCAATATCGCTGATGCTGTTCGGTTTGTGCCGATCCAACGATCATATTCCGACGACGGAGGGAGTGTAAAACAGTTAATAAAGATGAGTGGAGCGGCTGCTCGGCTGGACGATTTGGCTGGTAGTCACATGGTTGAGGATAGTGCCAATCTGGGTGTAGCAGTCCTTCCAAATCAATAATTTGCATCGGCTCTCGACAGATTGCCAGCCAGTACATCACCTGCTGCTCGGCTGCTGTCAAGCGTTCCCACTGCTGTTCTAACAGCATATTGATATCCGCAAGATCTAGAGTACTCGATTGTAAATAGGGGGAAATTTCACTCACATCCCCATCAGCCACTTCCTGGACAGCAGCAGCAATTAGTTGAAATGCGAGGGGATTGCCACCACAATATCGATCGATCTCTGTCCAGGTTGCTGGTGAAATTGGCTGACACGATCGATCGACAAAGATTTGTTGTCCTGCGCCTGCCGCTAATCCTGGTAACACCAGTGTGCGAACTTTGTCAGATATCGCTTCATTTTGACTGATTTCGGCTGGTTTTTCTCTGCTGGTGAGCAGCAAGCAACTCTGATGGTCGATCCGCGCTAGGCTGGTAAATAAATCGCCATAGTCGGCGTATCCATCCCGATACTGCCCCACCTGTGCCCCCGCTTGCAGAATAGATTCTCCATTATCTAGGACGATTAGACAGCGGGATGTCTGACAAATCGCCAGTAATAATTCGATTCGATCTGCGACAGTCTCTGGCATCAGTTCGAGCTGAAATTGGTCGAGTCTTGTCGCTGAATCGATGGTTAAGGCGTGGATTAGTTCTGAGAGCAATTCTTTTAGTGGCGGCGCATTGAGCAGACTTCGCCAGACGATCTGACTAAATCGATTGGTATCGGTGGTGGTTTCGGCTCTAGCTTGCAATCCTCGCACCAATTCGATCGCGATTGTGGTTTTACCCATCCCGCCCATGCCTAGGATCGCGACTAATTGGCACCGATCTGTGACAATCCACTGTTCGAGCTGCGCGTATTCTAATTTACGTCCATAAAATGCCGTGACATCCGCGTCCAAGTTGATCGACGGTTGACGCGGTGGTGCTGAATTTATACTTGACTCGAATGATTCTAAAACTTGGCGAAAATTACGTTTGGAAATACGACACCCAGTCGCAGCGGCTAACATTTTCCACACTTGGGCACCAACGCATTTTAGATAGCTGCGATCGTACCCAGCTGCTACAGCTAGATCTAGATAGGATTGACCATTCCAAGCTGCTCTAAATACCATTACTTGAGTTGGGTTGAGGTATTGGGGGGTGAGAAGTCCCTCGACGATCGCTTCTGCTCGATTTAGATCCATTATTTGTTTGAATATTTCAACATAGATATCTATCTAAAGATATCCATGTCATCCTTACATAAAACTTGATGCTACTGCAACCTTGACTTGCGCTAACCGCAGCACTTGATCGCCTAAAGTATAGCCGCGTTTTAACTCAGAAATCACAACACCGACGGGATAATCATGAGTTCCTACTTCCTGCACCACCTCATGCAAATGTCGATCAAATTTGCGTCCCTGACTTTCAGTTACCCGCACACCGATTTCTTTAATGCTCGATAACATTTTAGTTTCTAACATCGAGTAACCTTTCTGAATCGCTGTCTCTCGATCGGTTTGCGGCTTAATTGAAGTGCGGGCAAGTTCGATCACATCAATTACTGATAATAATTGCAGGGCGATTTCCGATCGAGTACTTTGCTCTGCTTGAGTTCGACTTTGCTTGATTCGGTGCTCAAATTGGGTTGCTTCTTGCTGATAATTTTCTAGTTCAGCTAATAGTTGTTCATAGTCAGATTTTGCTTTGACTGCTGCTCGTTTCCAGTACAGTGCTGTCTCGATATCTTCGCCATGATCGATATCTAGATTATCCGCATCGGGATAAGTGTCAGCTTGAGCAAGCTGATTTTGTAATCTAGTTTTGGGTGAAACGCAGCGTTTGATTTCGGCAAGGGTAGTTTTGCCAGATTTCAGCAGTTCGATCGATAAATCTAGGAATGAGCGCATTCCGGCTTCCTGCGCCGCTAAATCGATGTGTTCGGCATCACCAGCGAGGATTGTCGATTTGAGTCGATCGGTGATGGTCAGTACCTCATGAATACCAATAGCGCCATGATAGCCTGCACCCTGACAGTTAGAACACAAGCCACCGTTGCGTTTTGCCCGCTCAATTTCACTGAGGCTGAGACTGTGAGCGCGGTAATATGGCACTCGATCGTTGAGGCTGAGAATCGTGCTGCCAATTTGCGCTAAATCTCGGCTATCTGGCTCGTCTACCAGCCGACACTCGCAGCAGACTTGTTTGACTATTTTCTGAGAAATGATGCCGATGGTGGCGCTGTAAAGTCTTGCTGCGGGGACACCCAGATCAATCAGGTAGGCGATTGCACTGCCTGCGGTTGCTGCCGGAACCGTCGCAAATACCAGACAACCGCGCGACACAGCTTGGAGAGCAGCTTGAGCGATCGACAAACTATTGATCGAACCAACTGTTAGGATATCAGGATGCTGCTGGAGACAAGTCTCGATCGTCCTGCTGATTGTCTCATCGTTACTATTTGTGGGCAGGCTAATCTGATTGATGCCTGCGACAGTGTACTTCAACTGACGATCAATCGTATAGATCTGCCGATCTGCCTGTTGGAGTTCCGCCAAGCTAGCATAAATAGTCGCAGATTTACCGCTATCCTGTCCGCCGACAACCAGGATTAAGCCGCAATTACTATGAATGAGCTGTTGAATCGCCGCTAAATTCTCACGCTTAGAAATTAGCTGCGCAAGTGTTAATGGCGGTTGCTCGACATAAGTAATTTGGGCGGTAATACTATCACCAAACTGAGTTGGTAAAGTGGTGAGCTGGATCTTAACTCGACCAAATTTACTCGTCTGTTCGATCATACCTGTTTGTGGTGCCGATCGATCCAATTGGATTTGAGCCATCGACTTGAGATAGTCGATGGTGGGAGCTACCGTTTTGTGAGGCAAGTTCTGTAATGCTACTTGCAGCAGCCCATCTTTGCGGACTCTAATTTGGAGCGATTGAGATTGGGGTTCAAAATATAAGTGCGAAGTCCGATCCTCGATCGCTTTTGCTAAAATGCGATCGATCAAGTTGATGATCGCATCATCTTGTGCAGCTGGAGGTTGAAGATTAGTCATAAACAAATTAGCGGGGATTGGATCGGATCTGCACCTCAATTATGTTCACTGTTTAATCGATCGACATCCGCTATTTGGCTATTTAGCCGTTGGCGGTAGCGTTGGCGATAGCCTGCCGTTAGGCACAGCGTTTGCCCGTGCCTCCGGCAGGCTAACGCCAAGAGCAATAGCCTCTCCGCTGGGAGAATCGATCATCGTTGGCGTAGCCTACCGTAGGTAATCAAGTCCCCAAATCCTAACCCTTATGGAGTCTACAATCCACAAACCCGCTCATTACCTCAGTAACGAACTTGGTGTGATGAATCAACAGGTTTATCCCACTGCAAAGCCTGTCAATTGACGCATTTTTGGAGTGTGAAATCCAATCACAATATCCTGCTTCGGTACACCCACATCTACTAAATCGCTAGCTAAATCGAATTCGGTCGTATTCTGCTGAATCCAGATTTTCTCATCCAGAATATCTAGATGAATCGTAGTGCCGTATATTCTTTGTTGTTGATTCCAACCGATCGCGAGTAATTGATATCGATCGTGGTCGCGATCGAAGATTTGTTCGATCTCTACTTGTCCATAACTGGGCTTATACTGAGAATATTTAGTTAATATCTCTGTGACTATCGATCGATACAACTCTAATTTATCCACTTGTCGATCTCCTCTACTTCGGTATCGTAAACTAGGATTTTCACTCGATTCTCAGTGATGATTATTTGAGTAAATGGCAAATTAAAAAAATCATTATAAGTTACCGAAGGTACTGCTAGATACAAAATTCTTTCTGGCTCTTCCAATCTTAGTGCCGTTCGATAGTTGATAAACTGTCCTAGTGCTGTATGAAACTCAGAAATTTTTGAGGCTGTGACAAAATTCTTGATCTCTACAGCAATTTTTTGTGTATCTCTTTCTGCTGCAATTAGTTTCTCCCCGCCGAGATCGATTTGGATATCGACACCACCACATCGGATACTCAAGGGATCGTTAGTAATTGTCCAACCATCTTTTTCTAACGCTATCCTGACAATGTTATGAAATAGATCGCGAGCCATAGATTGGGTTTCACTTTCAGGACAGTAACTATATTCGAGCTTCAATTACAATCTTAACATTCAACACACTATACGGCTCTTAATCGGGGGGTTTATTCTGGGCTTAACTGCTATTGGGCGATCGAACCTATAATCCACAAACCCGAATCGAGCGACAATATCTGGAGATGATGGGTGGGTTTATGCATGACAAGGTAAAATAGTAATCAATTGTTAGAGGTTATAGATCGTGAACTGGCAAGAAAGAATAGTTGTCGAACCCAATATCCTCATTGGTAAACCTATCATCAAGGGAACTCGTCTATCTGTCGAATTTATCATCGATCTTCTCGCCCAAGGATGGAGTACTGATGATATTATCGAGAATTACTCGATCGCCATCGAAGATATTCGCGCCTGTCTCAGCTATGCTGGTGAAGCTCTCAAGGGAGAAAAAGTTTACTCCATCCCTGCCTAATTTATGCGCTTTCTCGCTGATGAAAATTTTCCAGGCGGTGCGGTAACAGCATTACGATCGACTGGATATGATGTTACTTAGATTCGCACATTATCTCCAGGAATTTCCGATCCAGAAGTGCTGAAACTTGCCCAAGATGAGCCACCACGATCCATGATGGTTAAATGGTCTGTATGGAGTAAATACATTTTGGCTACGAAGATTTACGATACTGTCGCCCTAGTTCCATCGCTTCCTCGAATGCTGGATCATCAGCAAAGATGCCCACGTTAATTTCCCACCAGGGTTGAACCACAGGCTCTAATGGTGGTAATTTTCTTTTGAGCGCGGCTACTTCTAGCTCTAAGGCGGCTAGTCGTTCCTCGATTTTGGTTTCAGGCATGTTTTGGACTCCTTGCTAGCTAGGAATAAACCATATATCTATTTTAGCTGCTGGCGATCGTCAATAGAAATATTGTTTATGATTCGTTGGCGGTAGGGTCGCTTTTGCCCTTGCCTACAGCAGGCTAACGGGTATTCTTGACATAAGCCAAATCGACACATATCATATACCAGAAATAGATAGCAGATAGATCAAATGGAAATTACTTATTACGTTACCGAAAAAGATTTGATTATAGCTAAACGTTTTGCACGAAAGACATCACCTCTGATAAAGAATATGCATAATATCACGATGTTTATTGTGGTCTTAGCTCCTTGCATTGGATTCTTACTGAGAGGTCAGTTTACAGTATTTGGTATTGTCTTGATGTTAATGGAAATATTAACAATGGTTTTATTTGTCCTTGGTGGCTTGAAAATTGCCTATCCATTGATGGACAAATATTCGGTCAAATTGTTAGGGAAAAACAACGGTGTTCTTGGCGAACACAAAATTCAACTAACTGAAGAAGAAATAATCGAGTCAACTTCCATTAACAAGTCTTACGTGAAATGGTCAGCAATTGAAAGAATCGACGAAGATGATAACTATATTTTTATAACAACAATAGCAAGAGAAACATACAATATTCCTAAAAGAGATTTTGCCAGTACTGACAGCGCGAAGCAATTCTATAGTCAAGCACGAATTTACCATTCAGCCCCATCTAATCTGACATAAGTAGCTGCATAATGAATTAAATTGATAGTTTTATACTGACTATTAATCGACCCCCACCAATCCACCCTACACAGATCCGCGCTACCATAGATAATCGCCCAAACAATCCGAAATAGAGGCAAAATCGTGGCAGTTGCAGTAGATAGTCTCATTACTCCTGAAATCCTCAAACCCGCTCGTTACCTCGGTAACGAACTCGGTGCGGTGCATAAACCGTGGGAGAGTGCGACAGTTCGCTGGGCACTGACATACCCAGAGATCTACGAAGTTGGGGCGAGTAATCTGGGGCATATTATCCTCTACAGTATTATCAACGCCCAGCCGCGCCAATTGTGCGTTGGCGAAGCCTCTCGACAGAGAATCGAGCCTATCTACCCGCAGCGGATTTGGCGCAGAAATTACGGGAACGCAGACACCATTATTTGGGGTGGAGTCGCAGCAAGCCCTCGCCGAATTTGATATTCTCGGTTTTAGTCTCAGCTATGAATTGGGCGCGACGAATATCTTAGAAATGTTGACTCTTGCCGAAATTCCCCTGACGTGGCGCGAACGTGCGGTGGGTAATTATCCGCTGATCTTTGCA
>JANNDQ010000044.1:0-2036 GCA_031387965.1 Chamaesiphon sp. OTE_75_metabat_567 | reverse complement strand
TTTCCGCTTCGTGGCGATGCTGATTGAGTTCTAGCAGACGGGCGAGGACTTGATCGTGGGTGGCTTCTGGCCAGCGGTATCGCCAGGGCTTTTTGCGCTGACGTTTGCCTTCTGTGGGCTGGGTGTCTGATGGTTCTTCGTCTTCATAGTCGAGGCGGAATTCGCAGGTGGTGGAGATGTCTGTCCAACCGTAGGCGGCGAGGACGGCGGTGTCCATTTGGGTGTGGAGTTGGCGCAGCTTGAGGATGTCTGTATCGTCTTCTTCTGGGTCGTGGAATCGGTTGTAGGTGGCGGTGAGTCCTTGGTTGTTGCGAATCATCAGGGCGGCGCGGAATTCGTAGTATTCCTGTCCAATCGATTCTAGTTCGCGGTTGGTTTCCCAGTTTTCAGGGAAGGGGAATGTTTCAAAGCAGTCTGAGGGTCTGTATCCTTGACGATCTTCTAGAGTTGATGAGGTAAAAGTAGTCCAAACCTCATGTGTTCGACTGTGAATTACGGGAAAAGCGGCTTCTGAGAGTGCAAAAACAACTAAGTTTTCACTATACACATACCCACTGGATAAAAAAGTGAATACATTATGCTTGCTAGTTCTAGGACGGACTAAAACCCGATCAAGTGATTCGATCGCCCTAAACAAAGCAGGTGTATATCTTCCCCACTGCCACCAAGTACTTGCCCGACGACGACCATCCGCAGTATTCATGTTGAGCTTCATCCGCTCAGGCTTAACTTTATCTTCTACAATCGACATTAAATCCGGCCACTCGCGGGCTTCTTCTTCGCTCATCTCAGCAAAATTAATCACATATCGATCGTGAGCGTGAGTAGGACTAGAATTCACTTCCTCACCACCAATATAAGGAAAGATTCGCTCTTGGTTGTGAGGATATTTTTCAATTAATCGGTGCATTTCAGCAATCGGTGTTGCATCGGGATTACCGTCATCAAAGGTGAATCCCATTCCCAGGACATAGCTACCAATAAAACTTTTACCTTCATTAGCAATCAACTTCTGCGGATCGTTATTACCTCCAGCATGAAATAGAAAAGCGGTGATTTTCTCAACGGGCTTACCATCGAGAATGATTGTTAGATTTGGATGTAGAGGATTTACCACGATCGATTCACCGTATATCGATCGAATATCTTATCAGCACTCAGGATCGTCAATTCTTCTACTAATGATTGAGAAATCAGCAGCCGATTCTCCGTAGGAGAGGCTACGCCAACGAAGGGGTCGCGATGATACAAAGGTAAACTGGTTAATGGGGTAAGATGCTTCAACTCGATCGGTAAAAGCTCGATCTCATTAATCTCAAGCTGTTCGGGAATAAATACATCAAAAAGTTTCGGCAAATCTAACTTCCCAATCCCGACTTTAATCGAGATTTCCCACAGACTCGCAACACTAAGCAATAAATCTACATCAGATTCCATCAGCGTCTTAGCCGCTAAACTTAGTTGAGGATCGTCATTAACAAACCACAAAAAGGCATGAGTATCGAGCAAAACTTTCATGCCATATATTCCTGAAAATCTTCTAAAGGCGCATCAAAATCAGGCGACATCCGAATTTGACCCTTCGCACTACCGCTTTGACGACGCTTCCCGACTAGCTTTACTTCTTCGATTGTCACCTGAATCTGTTTGCCTTCCAAATCTGCGGGCAATGGTCGATCGAATTGAATTGTCCCGTTTTTACAAGTAGCAGTTAAGACCACCATCCTTAACCTCCAAATTACTTTATCTTCATGATATGTACCAAACTTACCACTACTGCGGCTAGTCCTGGCCATTTGTACCGCCGCGTCGCATTGTAAATTAGACCTCCATTATTACAAATAAAGCGCAGCCCCGTAGAGCGGGTATCGCCTTGAGCGATCGTGTTAGTGGAAATCAAACCCATTGTGCCATTCGTTGGCGTAGCCTCTCCCTTAGGAGAATCGCAATAAATCGAACGATCGTCGAAAGAAGAACGCCACTAAATCCGAGTTACCGTGAGACTCTGCATAAGTGTCCTTCAGCCAATCGGGATA
>JANNDQ010000012.1:0-1644 GCA_031387965.1 Chamaesiphon sp. OTE_75_metabat_567 | reverse complement strand
CATCCCGCCCCTCGGATCATGATTGCCAATGCTTTACCATTAGGCTCAACCAGCACGGGTGAAATCGCCGATTTTGAACTCACCACCATCATGGATGAGTCCGAATTTCAATCGAAATTAGCAGCACAATTACCCGCAGATATTCCTATCTATCGAGTAGAATCCGTCGATCTCAAACAACCCGCTGCTTCGGCATTAATCACTCAGGCAGAATATCTAATTACTGTTTCATCAGCTAGCGAAACACCTCCCCAATGGGAAACTTGGATCGCGGCGGTGTTAGCTAGTCAGGAAATCATTCAGAATAAAAAGTCTAAATCTGGCAAGAATACACAAATAAACCTGCGAGAACGTTTATATGAATTGGAATTATTGAAAATTGCTGATGAGACAGACGTGGAATTGAGATATGTGGGGAGTTGTGCAAATGATGGAACGTTGTTGCGTCCTGAACAGATGGTGTTTATGTTAGAACAGTTTGCTGGTGTGGAGTTGCCGTTGGTTAGTGTGGTTCGATCGAGATTGATTTTAGGAGAATAACTCGATTGGTTCAATACAAATTATTTACCACATCTTATGAGTTGTAAGATACTCAAATATATCGCCTGTTTCCGATCTAATTGTTCTCGCATAATCAGACGCATGTGCCCACGCATTTTCTAATTCTATCTCTGATAGATTTGGATACAAGGCGTGAATTTCTTCATCACTATAATCCAGCATCTCACGCATTGCAACAAGAACCCATATAGGAATTTTTGTATTGAGAATACAGGTACGTCCATCGGCGATGTCAGGATTGCTCTCAACTCCAAGCAAGCTTAGATGATGAGCGATGAAAGCTTCTACTTTTATTCGATGTTCGCTACTTTGCACTTGCATAAGGCTTTGGTTATAACGAACTTCGATCGCATTGGGTACTTTATTTTCTATACACCATGCAGCCAGATGACCTAGTTGGATATTTTGTGGTAACTTTACTGTTTTAAATTTTCTAGTTATTCCACTTTCCTTAGATAAGAGTTCTAATTTAATCTTGAATTCCTTTGTACAAGCACGTTTGTATTTTTTAGATTTTTCTCTTACCTCTTCAGCCGTTAACGTCTGAATTGCTAACTTGGATGAATAATTTAGCCTCATGTAGTAATCAACAGCATCAATATAGGGGGCATTAACCATTACATATTGCTTCCACCGCTCCGCAGGATCTTCACTCCACTCTATTTCTGTCTTCTGTACTTTCTCTTTGGGCAAGACATCATCATTTCTACCTGTTGATATTTGCGATGTATTTTTCTCATTGGTATCACAGTTACTCAACGTAAATAATATATTCTTTGTGCCTTTAACTTGCGCGATGTCAAAGCTCCAAAACTCAATTTCTAGTCTAGTATGTTTTCTGTCTATTAAGTTGTGCTGATGAAATGATGGGGTAATGGCAATCAGCCTGATCTCATTTTCATAATTGATTAAATTTGAAAATGGTTTTTCTTCAATTAAGCTCTCATAATATCTAGTCAGTTGTTGGACTATATATCGATCTTCCACATTCTTTAGCTCAATAATGCTCAATTGCTGTCGATCGTCAACCGCTAAAATATCACAAATATCACCGTTAACTCTGTATTGTTTAGCAATTGGCTG
>JANNDQ010000809.1:0-4502 GCA_031387965.1 Chamaesiphon sp. OTE_75_metabat_567 | reverse complement strand
CCAGCCGCAATTTGCCTTGCTTCTCTGCAATCGGAAAATTGCGTTGGTCATAGCGTGGGGTGATATTGTCTCGATCGGGTAACATCCAAATTTGGAGAAAATGGACTGGTTCGCTATCGGAATTATTAAATTCACTATGTTGAATCCCCGTCCCCGCACTCATGATTTGGACATCACCAGGGGAAATGACCGAGCCAGTGCCCAGGCTGTCTTTGTGCGCTAATTCACCTGATAGAACGTAGGTGAGAATTTCCATATCGCGGTGTGCATGAGTGCCAAAACCAGCTCCAGGAATCACGCGATCGTCATTAATGACTCGCAGCGATCGAAACCCCATCCGATTGGGATCTTGAAAACCACTGAATGAAAAGGTGTGCCAGCTATCGAGCCAGCCGATTTTGCTATGTCCCCGCAGATTGCGGTCGTGAATTGTGTGGATAGTTGTAGTAATCATTTAATTACCTCTGATGTGAGTGAATTTAGTGAGTCTATAAAAGGCCACTGGTACAGCAGTGAAAAAGGGAATCAGTTAATCTCCCTTTTTCCATCTCAACGCGCTCCTATTGGTATGGTCAGTCCTTGAGAAACGACAGCAGATCGGCATTGAGGAGATCTTTATGGGTGTCAGGCAGTCCGTGAGGTGCGCCAGGATAGATTTTTAGGGTGGCATTCTTGACTAGTTTCGCGGCAGCGATCGCAGCAGCTTTAATCGGTACGATCTGGTCATCGTCGCCATGAACGATTAGTGTTGGCACGTCCATTTTTTTGAGATCCTCTGTGAGGTCGGTTTCAGAGAAAGCCTTGATGCAATCGAAGGTGTTTTTGTGTCCGGCTTGCATCCCCTGGAACCAGAATGAGTCGATTGCGCCCTGCGAGATTTTTGCACTCGGACGGTTGAAGCCAAAAAACGGCCCACTGGCAATGTCCTGATAGAGCTGCGCTCGATTCGCTAGAGAACCCATGCGAATCCCATCGAACACCTCGATTGGCAGTCCGTCGGGATTGCGCTCTGTCTTGAGCATTAGTGGTGGAACGGCAGCGATTAGTGCGGCTTTGGCGACTCGTGCTGCGCCGTGGCGACCGATATAGCGTGCTACTTCACCGCCGCCAGTGGAGTGTCCGATTAGTGTGGCATTATTGAGGTCGAGACGCTCAAGGAGTTCCGCTAGATCGTCAGCATAAGTGTCCATGTCATTGCCATTCCAAGGTTGGCTCGTTGGCGAAGCCTCTCTGAAAGAGAATCGTCCATGTCCGCGACGGTCATGTGCGATGCAGCGGTAGCCGTGGTCAGCGAGGAATAACATCTGCGATTCCCAGGCATCCGCACTCAAGGGCCAGCCGTGGCTAAAAACAATCGGCTGTCCCGCACCCCAATCTTTGTAGTAAATCTGTGTACCGTCTTTAGTTGCGATCGTACTCATGTTGTGACTCCTAAATATATATTGGGCTAAACTTTCATGCCATTAGTGCTACTCGGCTCGACATGCGCCAGTGCATCGTTTAGTGGCACATTAAACGCGATCATCACGGGTTGGACGTTAGGATTCAGGTTGATGACAGACTGCTTCGACGTTATGACCGTCTGGCCCAATCACGAAAGCGGCATAGTAGTTGGGATGATAGTGCGAACGAAGACCTGGTGCCCCGTTATCTTTGCCACCTGCTTCAAGAGCAGCATGGTAGAAGTCTTGAACCTGTTGACGATTCTGGGTTGTAAAAGCGAGGTGTAACGGGGCAGGTTTCTCGGATGTTTGGAATAGCCAGAGCGACGGCTTTCTACCACCAACGACAGAGCTTCATGTGCATCGCGGTACGGGAACGAATGTTGAAGTCTAATGAGCGATATTCTTATCAAGCAATCTGTTTTGGCTCGTAGCAAAGTAGAGCAATTCCACAATCAAATGCTTTACTTTTTACAAGAGTCAGATTTAGCTTATCTTCCAAGTCATTAAATATCGTCATGCCTTTTCCTAAAGCTACAGGATTAACAAAAAGATTGTATTCATCAATGAGTCTCTCCCTGATTAAGGATGACACAAAGCTGCCACCCCCATAAACAATAATGTCTTTGCCGGGTTGCTCTCTAAGTTGAGTGATTTCCTGCATACTGTCGCCCTTGGCTAGCTTTGTGTTTTCCCACTCCGCTTTTTCAAGTGTTCTTGAGAAAACGATTTTAGGTGTATCAACCATTTTATGAGCAAAAGCATCCGCCGTTTCTGGGTTAGTAATGCGAGATATCCAACTAGGTATAAACCCTTGTGCAAGTTTACGTCCGAGGATAATACAGTCAACGGATTCGGTGATTTCATTGACATAGTTTTTCATCTCATCATCCCAGTCAAACACCATCCAGTCCATTTCACCATTCGTTCCTGCTACGAAGCCATCAATGGTTATTTGCATTTGTAATTTTAATTTTCTCATTTTTTTATCCTAATTTTTATTTCGATCTCGATGTCTCTCTTTCCTTGTTTGTATTTGAGAGTAGGAGTGCCGCTTGTGGACACTCCTAGAATCGAATAATTATGTTACTTGTCCGCAGTTAATCATCCAGGGAGTGCCAAATTTATCGACCAGCATTCCCCAGCGTTCTGTCCAGAACGTCTGCTGTAATGGCATTTTGACCGTGCCGTTTTCTGCCAATGCGTTGAATACGCGCTCTCCTTCCGCCACGTTGTCAAATTCGAGATTCACATCGAAACCTTGTGGTTGATTAAAGTTCTCAGGCATAGTGTCAGAACCCATCAATACAACGTCGCCCACAGTTAAGGTGACATTCATGATTCGATCGCGTGATTCAGACGATGCTTGCTCTGCCATTGGCGAATCTCCGTAGGTCATCATTGAGGTGATTTTGCCACCTAGACACTGCTCATAAAACTTAAATGCTGCTGCACATTGACCGTTGAAAAAGAGATAGGTATTAGATTTCATAGTATGTTCCTTTGTTTGATTTTCTGAATTTTGCCGAACGCTGACAAGATTGGTAGTCATATTGTTATCCTGATGAATGTTCATTTTGATGGATTTAACAGATAATCTCCTCTCCCCTTAAATTAACTATCTCAAAACCAAAAGAATGCGCCTTAAAATCACTTGAATTAATTGATTAATTGTTGACGCCAATTTTATTTTTATACTTTCATTTTACAATGCTCATTCAAGTCTAAACACTCAAGATCCAGTAGTTAATCTTTAATTTGAATCATTCGATCTAAACTGGATAAAAACATCGATTCTGCAACCTGAGCATTTATTGGTCAGGAAACTTTTCTGGTCTTGAAACTCGATCGCTGCTGGTCGATCGCAAGGTAAACACAATATCTAGAGAGTATTGGGACGATCGGCCATCGAGTTGAGGTAAGACTCTAGGTGAATCCAGAATTTCGTCGCCAATGTTGATAACAATTTTTTTGCCATATATTTAGTTTGCAAGATTCATCCAAATTTCACCACTCAAGATCCACCAGTTAAACTTTAAGGTGATTATTTATAGTTAAAACTTGGTTATTTGCAGGTGCTAACACAATCGAGCGTTTGAAGTCGGGCATTGGGGATGATTTCCGAGCGTAAATTGTCATCGCGGTTTGCTTCAACAGCTAGCCAAGCCACTAAATTCCGCACGTAAGCGTGAATATCCGCCAGCGCAGATGGTTCGGTTTGCATCCCGTCTCCCTCTGGTTCGTCAACGAAACTCGGACATCCCTTCGAGACATCCCAGTTGTAGTCAGCAAAGTGGTGAAAGGTTGATTGAGCGATAACTCGTCCAGGACTTTCGCCATCTGTTTCCTCTGCTCGATCGCGAAGCGCGCCACCAAGGCGGTCGAGCACAACCACCAAATTGAACGAGCGTCCGGTGATCCCACTGGTACCAGTGGCAATCGCCCGTGCCTTACTTCCGGCTGGAACGCCGACGGCTCCTTCGTGCGGGTGGGCTGGAAACAACTCGATCGCGCCAGAGGGCGAAGCAGCATTGCGAAACAGGGGATGAATCGGCTCGACTGGAGTAATCCGCTGATAGTCGCCATTGCGCCCGGAATGATAGTTGGGCCAAGAAATAGTGGGGGTGCCCGTATCATCGATGCAATGCTGCGATGGATCTGGATCGAGATGTCTGGATTGGAAAAAGTGGAGTGCCCCAATCTCACCCAAGCCGCATAAACTGATGCCCAGATCCTGATGGTCGCGGGTGGTTAAAATGCCCCGCCCACTGCGATGAAAGGCGGTAATACCCGCACAATCGTTGCTACTGAGTCCGTCACCCATATCTAAGGCAAACAACCATAGCTCGTCGAAATCAGAGTCACCTAAAGTACTCAAGACCGGGTCGTCACCGTTGGCATTGAGTTGGCGATCTCGTGCTACTACATCGCAAGCCGGATTGCCAGCATCATCTGTGAGTGAAACTAGGTAATCGCGCAACATCGACAGCCGATCGATCCCCCAATCGTCATTAATAGAGGGCACTGTAGTCTGTAACAAGATCCGAATTGGTTTTGACA
>JANNDQ010000720.1:0-3165 GCA_031387965.1 Chamaesiphon sp. OTE_75_metabat_567 | reverse complement strand
GCAAACCGATAGCTCGATGTGGGATATCGCCCTCAGTCCCGACGAGAAATATCTCGCCAGCGGACACGAAAACAGTACGATCCAAATCTGGGATCTCCAGACATTCGAGCAAATCCACATCTTGTCCGAACATGGGGGATGGGTGACAAGTGTCGATTTTCATCCGCAGTTACCATTACTGGTCAGCAGCAGTATCGATCGGACGCTCAAACTGTGGGATTATCAAACGGGCAAGTGTCTCAAGACAGCAACCGCACATACTAGTATCGTCTGGGAAGTGAAATTTCAGCCTCAAGGTAATGCTATTGCCAGTGTCAGTAACAATGGCTTGGCAAAATTATGGAACCTCGATCTGGAGTGCCTGCATACGTTTGAAGTGGGGATTGTCATCGGTCGGCCGATCGCCTTTAGTCCCGATGGGCAAATCTTTGCCTGTGGCTGTACCGATGCCAAAATCCGGCTGTGGAATGTGGACAGCGGTCGATTAGTGCGGGTATTACCCAGCGGTCGCAACCTCTGGAACATCATCTTCAGCCCCGATGGTCGAACTTTAGTTAGTTCTTCTGATGCCGCGCAGGTCAAATTTTGGGATGTCCGATTGGGGCAGTGTACCAAAACCTTACAAGGAGAATCTATCAATTTTTGGTCGATCGCATTTAATCCGCAAGGCACCTTGCTGGCTAGTGGTGGCGACGATCTGCGCCTGCGGTTGTGGGATGTGGCTGGCGGGAAGTGCGTGCAGACATTCATCGGACATACCAGTCGCATTGCCACGGTGCTCTTTCATCCCCACCAATCCTTGTTAGCCAGTTGTGGCTACGATGGCACGATCAAACTCTGGGATTTACAAGGACGCTGCTTGCAAACCCTCGCAGAGTCGGCAGGAGCGCGGATAGACAAGATCGTGTTTCATCCCACGCAACCTCTACTCCTGAGTGGCGGCTATGAGGCACCAACGAGATTGTGGGATCTGGCAACGGGTCGATCGATCGGGACGCTGAATTTACCAGATGATGATGCTGTTCCTTACAGAGTTGCCTTCGCCTTTAATCCTCAAGGCAATCTGCTTGCCACTGGGAATGGCAGTGGGGTGTTATTACTGTGGGATATCGAGTCAGCAGCAATAGTTTGGCAATTATCAGCACATCAAATGCCGCTGTGGACGCTGGATTTCCATCCTGATGGACACCTCATTGCTACTGGCGGACACGATGGTGCCGTCAAGCTTTGGGATACCGCGACAGGTGAATGTGTCAAGGTGCTAGATGGACTCAATGGCAAGGTGATGTCGGTCAACTTTAGTCAAGATGGCACCTTGCTGGCGTTTAGCTGTGAGTCTATTATTCAAACTTGGGAGCTAGCCACCCAGACACCGATCCGCACCCTGACCGGACATACCAAACTAATTTACTCATCGACATTCGATCCCGCCCGCCCGCATATCCTCGTCAGTGCCGGAGATGATGGCACCATTCGCGAGTGGAATATTACCACGGGTGAATGTCTCCAGGTGCTACGTCCCGATCGAATCTATGAAGGCATGAATATTGCTGGCGCGATCGGCTTTTCTGAGGGTCAACGTGCTACGCTCAAATCATTGGGGGCTGTGGAAGAGTAGCTAGAATGAAGGAGACGAGATCTTCCCCCATCATTGGGGTAAGTGCCAGGGTGGAAACAATCCGAGATGGAAGTAACTAAGAATTATGCAATCTTTAGAAACTAAACCTTTATTAGTCGATACCAGTCGGATAACTCTGCGGCGGATCACGCACCAAGAGTTTGAGCTACTGTGCCAAGACAATCCAGAACTACGATTAGAGCTAACAGCCGATGGAGAATTAGTAACCATGTCACCAGCAGGATATGAAAGCTCCGAAAAAAATGGCGATTTAACAGCCGATCTAATCATCTGGAATCGGACAACTAAGCAAGGAAGAGTTTTCGATTCTTCTGGCGGCTTTACCCTACCGTCAGGAGCCGTTAAATCGCCTGATGTGACCTGGATTGAAACTTCTAAACTTGCGAATGTTGCCGCTGGGGTTAAATTTCCGCTAGTAGTTCCTGATTTTGTCATCGAACTTAGATCCCAATCGGATAGCTTAAAAACAGTTCGAGAAAAGATGGAAGAGTATCGTACTAATGGAGTGCGGTTGGGATGGCTAATCGATCCCCAGCAAAAACAAGTAGAAATTTATAGACTCGAACGAGAAAAAGAGATTTTACAGTCCCCAATCACTCTTAGCGGTGAAGATGTATTGCCAGGGTTTATATTAGAATTGAGTGCAATCTGGTAAAGTCATTACAAGTTTATCGATAAAATCGATGATTTTGATCGGACTGTAACTTGACGATCGATCTAATCTAGATTGCTGGTTAACTGACTGCGCCACTCTTGAAATAGTTGATTGTCCGGTTGAATGGCGATCGCCCGATCGTAATCCGAGATCGCCTGTTGCATATTACCAATTTGTGCGTAAAAATTTGCCCGTTCTGCATAGAAATGGGCGATGTTTGGCTGCGCGTGAATAGCTCGATCGAGGCAATCGATCGCGCCGAGAATATTTCCACTCTCCACACAGTTGTAAATCTCTACAACAACTGGATCGTCAGATTTCTGTCGTTTTCTGCGCTGCTGCGGCATATCGGGGAGGTAGATTGATCGCTTCTGTTGTGGTCATCTTGCGCGATCGATAGAGCCTTCGCAGTGTGAAAAAGTATCTAATTGTAAAGTGTGTAGAAGTGATATTTCAGATGTAGTTGCACGACTCGATCGAGATCTCAATTGTCGATCGAGCTATACGCCACAACAGTTTTAGCTGTATTTTGCTGCTGAATAAATCTGCATACTTTTTCTTACTGTGTAATTGAGGTCGTTCTCATAACATTAATCCTATCTAAGACCTATCAGTTTCGAGTCGCAGTTACTCAATTAACTTACTTATTAGAAGGAAAATTAAGATGTCAAATCGACGTAATTTCTTGATGGTGATGGCTGGTACCGCTGCTTCCGTGAGCGTTCTTTCTGGTCTCGGCAAAGATGTCATCAATCCTAGCTATGCTCAGAACAAAATAACTTGTAGTCTTGACAACGACACATTAAAAGAGGCTCTAAAGCTTGGCTTTGGAGTGCTCACAGCTCTAGTCACGGCAATTGGAAATCTGGCT
>JANNDQ010000767.1:0-1658 GCA_031387965.1 Chamaesiphon sp. OTE_75_metabat_567 | reverse complement strand
AAGTAGCGAGTATTTACCGTGCTTATATCTATGGCGAGTTGTACGATCTGCCGTCATTAGGCTATCCAGGAGCGATTCACGGTGCCAGCAAAGTTCAGGGATTCGTGCTGCGGTTTCCGAACTCCAAGATTTTAGCTCGGTTGGATGTCCTCGAAGACTACGAGCCGCACCGAAATCCCGCCGCCAATGATTATAACCGTGAAACGGTCGTGGCATATACAGCCGATCGGGTTGCCGAGGCTGAAGTGTGGGCTTATTTCATGAATCCAGATCTGGTAAGTCGCTGCGGCGGCATTCGGATTGCTGATGGCTGGTGGGAACCACGATCCAATTATTGCTGATGAATCTATTGAATTATGAGAGGGTGTTATCGTTTTTTATCGAAATCTGTCAGGTTGCCAAAAAACTGTCTAAGATCGATCTACTTTCATTTCGTTTCAAGAGGATATTATGGCAGTCAAGCAACAATTCACTAGCTTTGAAGATGCGATCGCCAATAGTGAGTTACCGATTTTAGTTGATTTTTATGCGACTTGGTGTGGCCCCTGCCAGATGATGGCCAAAATTTTGGAGCAAGTCAATATCGAACTCAATGGCCAAGTACGCATCATGAAGATCGATACCGATAAATATCCAGAGATCGCCTCTAGTCATCAGATTCAAGCCTTGCCCACGCTGATGCTCTTTAAAGGCGGGCAATCAGTCGATCGCATCGAAGGTGTTTTGCAAGCCGAACAATTAATCGATCGACTCGGCAACTTTTTATAAAAGCGATCTCTGAAAATTCGAGGTAGGGGCAATTCATGAAGCGGCGGTTTTATTCGGAGGTTCCCTCCGAATAAAAAACCGACAAGACATTGCCCCTACCTCAAATTTCAGAGATCGCTGCTACCCAAAATCAGCAACGTCTTGATCCTGCTCGATCGATTATCAACCACCTCAGCCAAGATAATCCTGCAAAGCTTTGACCTGTAATGGTTGCGATTGGATCGATTTAATTGCCGCCGCCGTTGCCTTCGCACCCGCGATCGTCGTAATGATCCCAATCTTGTAGACTAGTGCCGTCCGCCGAATCAATTTACCATCGGCTTGCGCTTCCTCACCAGATGGCGTATTGATAATCAGTTGAATTTGGCCATTTTTGATAATGTCAATGACATTCGGGCGACCTTCATGAAGTTTGAGGACGGACTCAACGACTAAGCCGTGTTCCTCTAACACTTTTTGGGTACCAGACGTGGCAATAATTTGGAAACCCAAGTCGATCAAATCCCGCACGACGGGGACAACCGCTAGTTTGTCGCGATCGCTAGTCGAAACAAACACCTTCCCGCTCAATGGCAACTTTTGCCCAGCAGCGAGTTCGGCTTTGGCATAAGCGCGGCCAAAATCGACATCGATACCCATCACCTCACCAGTCGATCGCATCTCGGGGCCTAAAATCGTATCGGTACCCGGAAACCGATCAAAGGGTAAGACGGCTTCCTTGACAGCAATATGCGTCGGGATCACCTCTTGGGTATAGTTCAAGCCAGCCAGAGTTTCCCCAGACATAATCCGCGCGGCATATCCAGCCAATGGCACGCCCGTAGCTTTGGCCACAAACGGCACCGTCCGCGACGCACGCGGATTGGCTTCGATAATGAATACTCGTTCGC
>JANNDQ010000717.1:0-4078 GCA_031387965.1 Chamaesiphon sp. OTE_75_metabat_567 | reverse complement strand
GTCGCGTCGCTCATTGTCAGTACCAGCCGATAGCACCTCCACAACTAGTTCTGGCGCGGCTAAAAGATGCCCAGATTCGTCTAATACTCGCTCTAATCTGTCGGTACTAATCCAGACTAGATCCGGGATTACATTGTCATCATCAGTAAATACTAAGCCTGGAGTGGTAACAACTTCTCCTAACTTACTCTGATTCGACCACATTCCCAAGGATTGAATCAGCCTTGTAATAACTTTCTGGTGCTTCCAGTGAGGTGCGCGAGTCACGAGTAGTTCTCCATCAATAATTTCATAGCGATTACCGTTATCGGGTAATAGCTCTAGATCGGCGGATTGCCAACGTGTGGATTGGTGCATTTGAGTCGGCCTCTAGCAATTACTTCTATTTTGACATGTTTGATTGTGAGATTGACGATTACCGACCGTAGGCTACCGCCAACGATGATCGCCTAGCAGCGGCTATGATGGAGTTAGCTGGAGATGGTAATTTTAATTAGGAGATATTTTAGAAAAACATGGCAGAATTCATTAAAGATGAGGCAGAATTTGATATCCTCTTAGCTGAAGGAAAGTTATTAGTGGTAGATTGCACCGCGACTTGGTGCGGTCCGTGTAAGCTAGTGGCACCATTAATCGATCGATTGGCGCAAGAATACGGAAATCGTGCTCAAGTATTTAAGTTAGATATCGACGCAAATAGATCGATGGTAAAAGGATGGGGGATCAGAAGTATCCCTGCGGTCATCTTTTTTAAAGCAGGCGAAAAAGTCGAAACAATAGTTGGCGTAAAATCCTATGAAGAGTTTAGCCTTGCTCTAGAAAAATTATTAGAGTAACCATCTTAGTTATTGGCAATTACTAAACATTAGGATTTAGAATCAGCTTTCAACCACATCAGCCGACTAAGTTTTGGATCGATCGATCCGTAGTAGCCACACCATCAATGCCACTACCCCAATTTGGAGCGCGAGATTAGGAATAGTTGCTTCCAAATTTTTCCCAGCAAGTAGCTTAAAGAAAAACACCACACCGCCAACCGCTCCAGAAATCGCACAACTGACATAGATAAATTGACGCAACCCGCGAAATGGTGATTTGGCTTCAGCCTGAAGCCGCCGCCAAAGTTCGGGATCGATCGAATCAGGTTTTTGCTTTATTTCTGTCATTTTGTTCGCAACTCAACTTATAATTATGGGCTAGATGTGTTAATTTTAACTCATCCTGCCGATGTGGCTCAGTGGTAGAGTAGTTGATTCGTAATCAATTGGTCGCGAGTTCAAATCTCGCCATCGGCTTTGTTATAGCTGGGTTTCCAAGCTTTTAGACCAAATACAGTAATATTTGTAATATTAAAATAAAGCGCGAGCCGGATCTAAATCCGGCTCGCACTTTATTTTTTTGATAAAAAGCCGTCACCGTCGTCACCGTCATCACCCCTCTCTAAAATTTATTTTTAAAATTTTCAGTAAAAAGCCGTCACAGTCGTCACCGTCATCACCCCTCTCTACAATTTATTTTTAAAAATTTTCACTAAAAAGCCGTCACAGTCGTCACCACTCCAAAAAAAAATCGAGGGTAGTAAACCCTCGATATTCACCCCAAAACTAGAAATCGTATTGAATCCAGAGCTTAACTTGCTCATGCCCCAAAGTTTGGAGGTCAAAAGTCTTCTGGAAATCTTCAAACTCATCATCAGGGAGAACAATACACCCCATCGAACCTGGAACATTCGCATCACGGTGAATCAGTAGATCGGATCTCTTAACCCCCTCTTTTGTCTGAACTGCGAACGGGGTCATCGGATAGCCATCACCCTCCACACCCTTAACATGGCGCAAGTCAAGAGCCGCCGTCTGTACCCAGTAATTACTAAAAGTCGGGTTACATTGGTACGTTGCCGGACAAACACCGCCGCCTTGCTTACTCCATCCGCCGATCTTTTGGTACATCCCCAAGCCACTAGTAGCGACCCACCGACCCAGACACCCATTCTCGAAATCATAGAGAACCAATCGCCCTTGATTAAGTTGAGGGGTATTGTCCAACTGCATTGAGAAAATTAGGAACGGTAAATTATTACTCACTTAATTCTCTCTCCGCTGGGTATTACTGGACTGTTTAGCGGTACTGCTAAACGTTCTTGCTGATTCAGGGCTTCTCCGACCGGAAGGGGGGTACAGAGTATCGCAAACAGATCGGGACGGGCGACCTGTAAAACCAATGAAGTGCCCAATGCACCCGCATAACACGCAAAATGTAACCATCTCCTATCTAGCTCCTGCATTTTTTTACTCAACTAAGTGAAATTTGAAATCTTCGATCAGAAAATTAACGCTCAACGCTAATCGCCACTGATGCAGTACCCGAACCGCCGATCATATAGAGCAGTACTCCAGCGCTTGATTCTTCGCCATCGATCCGTACCGATCCACCAGGGGGCATCACGTTATCGTATTGAGGCGCGCTAGTTTTAGTGTTGATATCAACATATAGATCCCAGTACACAGATTTATTACTGGTATTTGTCAGCACGATCGCCATGTTGGTTGCGTCTGGATTCAGTGCAATGTGAGACGCTGGATTATTAGACCAAACAGCCGCAGGATACACAGCTTCGACAATCTTGGTGATCTTCTTAGTAGAGGCTGCTATTTCCGCCGCCGATGCCGATGCAATCGCCGCCGTAACTGCTGAAAGGTCGATTGAACCACTTGATGGATTTGTAACTTGTGCCATAGATAAACTGGATGAATAAAACTCTAGAACTGAGTTAGTGACTAGATCACTAACATCTGAAAATGTAATCTTGTAGGGAAGGCTAGGATCGATCGTCCATAATTGCACCACATCCTTACCCTGTTGACTGGCTAGAATCTGTGCATCAGATCGATCGAGTACTCCCATCCCTGGAATCTCTAACACCGCCGATAAAGTAGCAGGGGGGATCTGATCGATCGTTGCCCCTTTGACTAGCTGTCTAATCTGCCACTTAATCAGCATTGTTTGAGATAAAACAATTGAATCGGGAATTACTAGATCCTTGCCTTGGCGGACGGGTATACCACCCGCGAAAGTGTATGTATTAGGGTTTAGAAATTCGAGAGTCATTTATTTATTTAAGCTTTGGTTTTCCTGCTCCACCATTTTTATAGGGAGTTCTAAACGTTGTTGAAGAACCTTCAGGAGAAACAATTGCCGCGATATCTCCAGATGCTTTAGACTCCATGATTTCTTGAACCATGTTTCCATAAGTATGAGAGCTAGGCATTGCAATCTTGACCGAAGCCACATCTTTACCGCCAATTTTCACCAGCTTAGTAAATTTAACAGTTACCGATCTTCCCGCTCCTGTCGCACCTTGTTTAACCATACTTGTGACCTCAGCGACCTTACCATTGATCGTGGTTGTGACCTTGCGAGTCATTTCACGAACCATGTCGGCAGGGGTCATTTCTTTGAAACCAAAGTATTTCGCAATCGGTTCTTTCATGTAAACCATAGGCGATTTATCGCTTTTGACTTCCTTTCCATTTGCTACTGCCTTATCAGTTGCTCTTTTTCCTCTTAGCCCTCCTTCCATCGGAAAGCTTTTAGATTTTCCTAATGTGAGTTTTACCATCACAAAAGAGCCATATACACCACCCTTACCTTTTGCCATCTCTTTGCCCTAATAATTTATAGATTGTGAGAGGATTCCTATCGAAACCCTCTAATTCAAAACTGCCCGAATCGGCATTAAAACCAATCTAAAACTAGACAGTTTGAGTAGCCAAGATATAGAGGAAGTCAACTTCTTTAAGTTCAATAGCGTTAGTAGTTGCATCAACATACAACCGAGCCGGAATATTGAACTGGACAGTAAACTGAGACGCTTCTAGATCGGCGTTGATGATCGTTTGGTTAGGTGTCTTAGTGACGATCGTTGACTGAACCTGACGTTCCCAGTAGGTCAACAATTTAGCCAGCTTGACAATACCCGCAGCCAAATGAGTAGCCCCTGCTAGAGTTCCAGTACCCTCAGCATAGTCAGTCAGAAATTCACCTAAGATATTTCGAGGTGCGAGAGTAACTTCACCAG
>JANNDQ010000752.1:0-4675 GCA_031387965.1 Chamaesiphon sp. OTE_75_metabat_567 | reverse complement strand
GTCCGTACCAACGTCGAACGGATTAAGGGATCTGTCGATGTGGAATCATCAGCCAATGGTGGCTGTACCTTCCGGATCGTCCTTACTCATGCGATCGGTAGCTCTCAAGTGATGATGGTGGATATTCGCGATCAGACTTACGCCATCCCAGTCGAATTTGTCGATCGGATGTTGCTAGTCAACAAAGCTGAAATATTCGCGATCGGCGGTGCCCCGACTACCCAAATTAATGGGCAAACGGTCACAGTTGCTTGGCTGGCAGATCTGCTCTCACTGCCACCTGTCGCGCCCAATTCCCCTGGTGAACTAGCCCGCACCTCAAATTCCGTCGCTTGTCTGCTGTTGAGGTCAGGAAGGCAGCAGCTGGCATTACTAGTCGATCGCATTCAAGATCGTCAGCTGATCACGATCGAAGCCCCTCACCCGATCCTCAAAAATGTGCCTCACCTCGCTGGATCGACAATTCTAGGTACAGGGGCAGTCTGTCTAGTACTCAATCCGATCGATCTATTTACAACTGCTGCTGGCGGTAGTTCCCTTGTGCCTGGAGCCGCAGCTACTCAAACAGATGCAGATGCGCCAGCGACGGATTTAGCTCCTGCCATTCTCCTAGTAGAAGACTCACTCGTAATTCGCACTCAAATGACTCGAATCTTGACAGGAGCTGGGTACCGCGTCACCACTGCCAATGATGGCGTGGAGGGCTGGGAAAGGCTCCAGGCAGGACAATTCGATCTCGTTGTCTCCGATGTAGAAATGCCCCGTCGAGGCGGGCTAGAACTTACAGCTCAAATCCGCAGCCACACTGAGTACCAGCAGATCCCAGTGGTACTAGTTACTACCCTCTCACGAGCAGCCGATCGCGATCGTGGTCTCCAAGCTGGTGCCAATGCCTATCTCACTAAGGGCGATTTTGACCAACAACTGCTGTTGGATACGCTCACTAGGTTGATTTAGTAATTGGTGAATAGTGGATAGTGGATAGTGAATAGTGAACGGTATTTGGGAATACTGAATTAGGACACAAGTGTCCGTCCATTTATGAGCTAGCCGTACTCGCAGAATACAGACACTAATGCGAGCAGCATAAGGTATCTATCATCCACTATCCACTATCCACTCACTCCATTCTCGTCCCCCGATAAACCCTAAAACCCAAATACTATGGCTCCTACAAAAGTTCTCATCGTTGAAGATTCGCCCGTAGCAATGGAAATACTCCAGCGTCTATTTAAAAGTACTCCTGAAGTCGAAGTCGTTGGGATCGCCCGTAATGGACAAGAAGCGCTGGCGATGATTCCCCGCACCAATCCGACGGTAATCTGTACTGACTTTCACATGGATGTCATGGATGGACTCGAACTCACTAAGCAAGTGATGGCAAATTATCCTCGCCCTGTTCTGGTGCTCAGCAACTCGGTTAAATCAGATGATACTAAAAATGTCTTCGCCCTACTCCAAGCCGGAGCTTCAGATATCTATCCCAAACCAGTGAGTGGTGACTACGCCGAATACGAAGCCGTCAAAGCCAAGATTCTGTCTAAAATCAAAATGTTATCAAATATGAAAGTTAACGCTAAACCGCTGAATTAGGTATTAGGCTTTAGGTATTAGCTGGTGGACAGTGCCCACCTTACAGCTCTGTATCTCTAGAAATATCCGAAGTTGGCGTGAATCCCCCTGTCTTGTCGTTTTCTTATTCGGGGGGAACCCCCGAATAAAAACGCCGCTAAATCCCCCTTAAAAAGGGGGACTTTGAAAGCCCCCTTTCCAAGGGGGTTGGGGGATTCAGATCTAAGCCGAAGTCTAGGTAGTTAGGATTGCAGCAATTTCTAGGCAATATATATACCTATTCGAGTTAAAATAAATTCAATCGAGCAACTTCCTAAAGCCTAAAGCCTAAAACCTAAAGCCTGATCCCTAACCATGTCGCCTATCAAAGTTCTCCTCGTCGAAGATTCACTGATTGCGCTCGAACTGCTCCAACGCTTGTTGCGGAGTAGCCCAGAAGTCGAAGTCGTTGGTGCAGCGCGAAATGGTCAAGAAGCCTTAGAGCTTATCCCTCAAGTCAAGCCTAAAGTTATTTGTACCGATCTGCACATGAGTCCGATCGATGGCTTGGAACTAACCAAGCAGGTAATGGAAAAATTTCCCTGCCCGATTTTAGTGATTAGCAACTCCGTCCAAGAAGACGATACGAAAAATATTTTTGGACTACTTAAAGCCGGTGCTGTAGATATTTTTCCTAAACCCACTAGTGGTAATTATACCGAATATGAGCAGGTCAAAGATCGACTGATTGCCAAAATTAAAATGCTCTCGCAAGTAACAGTTAAAGCGAGATCTAATTCTAGGGAATCAAGTCCAAATATTACGAGTAATAATATTCAATCTACTGTAACCCTAAAAGCGATCGCGATCGGCGCATCCACAGGTGGTCCCCAAGCTATTCACAAAATTATCACCACACTTCCCGCAAATCTCCCCGTCCCAATTATTTGTGCGCAACATATTGGCGAGGGATTTTTAGCAGGTTTAATTAGTTGGATTAAGGATGACTCCCAACTCAATATTAAAGTCGCTCAAGTCGGCGAAACTCCTGCACCCAAAACCGTCTACTTTGCTCCAGAGCGAGCGCATTTAGAATTCGATCCTCAGGGCAAATTTATCTACAGCAACTTTACCGCATCGACAGGTACTTGTCCGTCGATCGATGCCCTGTTTCGATCGGTTGCTCGCGTCTATGGCAGCTCTAGCGCCAGTATTCTGCTCACAGGGATGGGCACCGATGGAGTCGCTGGTACTGAAGCGATTAAGGCTGCTGGTGGACTAACTATCGCTCAAGATGAACAGAGTTCTCTGGTGTTTGGGATGTCTAAACTGGCAATTTCTACTGGTGCCGTTGCACACGTTCTCGGTTTGCCAGAGATTGCGCCCTTTTTAATTGAGCAAATCGGCATAAACTAATCTATGTACGATTTAGATCGGCTAGCTCAAATGTGGCAAAGCTATTGGATCGATCGATCTGATTGCCAATCGGAAATAAGTCGAGTTTTTCAGCTGTTAATTGATGCCTATACTCATCCCGATCGTCACTACCATAATCTCAATCATATCGATCATTTTCTAACCACTCTTACTCGATTCAATCATCAACTTCAAGATCCAATTGCAGTAAAATTGGCAGCCTGGTTTCATGATTTTGTCTATGATACTCACGCTGTGGATAATGAAATTCAAAGTGCTAAATCTGCACAAGAGTTACTAGCAAGTATCGGTGAATCAGCTACTACTATCGATCGAGTTCAGCAGCTAATTTTAGCTACATATGGACATCAAATCGATCCTAAAGATCTCGATCAATCTATTTTTTTAGATGCCGATCTAGCAATTCTCGGTGCAGATCCAGTTCAATATCAAGCTTATCAACAGGCAATTCGTCGGGAGTATAACTGGGTATCTCCTGCTGACTATCAAACTGGACGCATTCAAGTTTTACAGAGCTTTCTTCACCGGGACAGACTTTATTGTACAGATATATTATCTACTGAATTAGAATTGATCGCACGGGGTAATATGCAGCAAGAAATATCTGAATTAATCAATAGTTAACGTAAGTTTTCCTAGCGAAAAGGCTATTGCAAGGCAAACGCTCCGCTACCGCCAACGGGATAAGAAAAGTTTATTTACTTCGTTCAATGGGTAGTTCACGCGGCTTTACTAAATAAAAAGTGAGTCATTTCTCCGCAGATCCCTTCTAGTTCAATTCGACTAGATTCTGGTAATCCAAAGTTAATATAACTGAGCACTTCTTCCCACGCTTGCAGCTCCGCCATTGTCGTTACTTGACGTAGCTTTTCGGCGTAAAAATTGTGCCAAAATAACGGTGCGGTGTGGTCATATTTCTTCCAACGTTTGCGCCATGCGCGGACATCGCGATGATTTGGCAAAGCTACGCCGATAATCGGCGGTAAATCCGCATAGCTAACGAAGGTACTCGTCTTTTTGCCAACGACATGTACCACATATCGCCAGCAATTAACTTTGTAAATATCGTCTGGCGATCGCTTGAGATGCATGGCAATCGCCGCTTTAGTCGCAAATCTACTCTGGGGATTTGTAACAACTACGCTAGGCTTGGGTGAGGTTAGTAACATGGAGGGACACCAAAATGAGGATGAATTATTGGTGATGCACTGGATTTAGGAGCAAGTTGGTAAGCTTACTAATATTATAGTACATTTTTACCAACACAGTGAGTGCGGAGCTAAATTGTATGCTAAATTTCGGTCAAAACTCAAGCCCCTAGATATGGTGTCGTGCAAGGGGTAGAACGCTAATTACCAGTAAGTTTTTAAATGTGGTCGAGAATAGGGCGTTGGCATAGCGGAGTTAGGATCGTAATTGGGAAAAATAAGAACAATACCAAATTTTATATTTACGCTGGATTGCCACCTGAGATCGCCATCTATTGATTACCCCCATTCACAACTATGCCTACTCTTGTTTCTCCGTCACCGATTCAGCGGCTTACTGCCAATATCGCCCAGCAGATTGTGGGCAAAGATCGTCCGATTCAGCTTGTCTTGACAGCTCTGCTGGCTGGAGGGCATGTGCTACTAGAAGATGTCCCTGGAGTCGGGAAGACTTTACTGGCTAAATCTCTGGCTAAATC
>JANNDQ010000731.1:0-2266 GCA_031387965.1 Chamaesiphon sp. OTE_75_metabat_567 | reverse complement strand
CATTTAGCTTAGTAAAGGGGTAATAATTGATGATTAGCAATTTTTCAGTATTCCAGCTTACAATTAGTATAGCAAGTCTTACATACGCTGTATGCTAGCATGTTTGTGACAAAAAGAAACTAGTATGTCCAAAAATATTTTATACACACATCTTGAAACAGTATAGAAATATTAGTATCGCAATAGCCGTGCTAGTTAGGACATATCTGATCTATCAGATCCCCAACTTCTTTGAGACGTTGGGGATCTAACCTCGCCGCAGATATTCTCATTGCAATTTACCGTTCATCTGCGCCAATCTCACGAATGATTCGGGCTGGATTGCCGCCGATAATTGTCCAAGCAGGCACGTCCTTGGTGACGACTGCACCCGCGCCAACCACTGCACCCTCGCCAATGGTCACGCCCTTGAGAATCATCGCATTCACGCCAATCCACACCTTATCCCCAATCTTTACAGGGGCGACTTTTACATGAGTCCAGTCTTTTTTACCCATCCGCCAATTGGTGACATCTTCGGCGCGGTGAGAAAAAGAAATCGAGTGAGAATTGTGATCTACTATTGTCACACCCCAGGAAATCATCACATCATCACCAATCTCGATCTTAGTGGCGGCGACGATCGTCCCGTTGCTAAAAACGCGCTGACCGATCGAGATAATCGCATCTTCTCGATCGCAAATCAAGCTCCCCGTAATCATACTCTCTCGATCGATCTCAATTCGGCACCCTGGTTTGACAATACATTTCGCCAGAGACAGTTCAGAAGATCGATCGATCCGAATACACTGTTTGACTAGAGATCTATGCTGAAGTTTAAGCTTGATTTTATTAAATATAGATATTATTTTATTGCTCATACAGATCGAATCTCATCATTACTAAAATCTCGCTTTAATCGTGAGATCTCTTGAATTGCTTTACTGCCAATCAGAATAATTGAAAATATGACGATCGCGATCGTTGTTGCCCAGGTAACGCCTGATAGTCCAAATATTTTACCGAGGATAACTGACAGTACTAAATTGGTAATTGCTGCCACAACACCATAAATAGCTTGAGCGGATACTTTACCCAATCCGTTCATTAGATAGCCGATACATTGACCAAACGCAGTAAATACAGCTAGAAAAAACATGGCGATCGTCAGATCGATCTGTGGAATAGATTCGACTCCAATCAAATGACTAATTAGCCAAGGTGACAATCCTACTAGCAATCCACCCGAACAAATCGACCAAATCAAACTGGTTCTCACTGAATTTTTAAACGTTTTGATGATCCAGGCAAGATCTCTTCTGGCAAGAGCTTCATTATAAGCTGACCATAGCGGCCCGAGAAAAGCAGCTTGAACGAGTCCGATAATTGTAAACAGTTTTAGTGCGACTCCATAAGTCGCGACAGCCTTTGCGCCAAACAGCTGGGCAACCATAATCAAGTCAGTTTGTAAGAAAACAATTGCCGAAATTTGCATGATCCAAAATTGCATTCCTACCTTTAGCAACTCAATTGACCGATCCCATTGGAAAGATCCTAAAACAGGTTTGATCATTGGTCGGTGCCAATAGAATAGATGAATTGCTGCCAATATATCAGCCAGTAAAGAACTTCCAAAAAAAGTCCCAACTAAAACTGGCAAACTAGCTTTAAAGTAAATACAACCAGACAGCGCGACGAGTGATAAACAACTACCAAATCCTACCCAGAGTTGATAGAGATAGCCTTCCTGATAAGCGGTATAAACTCGGCTAGGCACTGAAAAAGGCAATCGCAATACAAACAACATAAATCCAATCAAAGCAGCCCAGCCAGCTTCCTGAGCGATCGACATCGAGCTGACATTAAATACCTGTTGCCAATCGATCGATGGGTAGCATAACCCAAATATGATAGCAAGAACAATACCGATTATTGCCATCAACCAGAAAGCACTAGAAATTGCTGTTTGAGCATGACGGGGATTCTCTTGGGCATCCGCAGTTGCGACCACATTCGTCAGACTATTTGCCAAGCCCAAATCTGCCAAGCTCACCCACAACAGAAACGTACTCAGCGTCAGCCATAAGCCAAATCTCTCCGCTCCCAGATACCCCGCCGTCAACGGAATCGAAATAAATCCCGCTAGAACGTTAATGCCTTTAGAGCCTAGGGTTGCAAAACCCGTGAGAGCAATTCTTTTCGATCGATTACTGCCGTGATTTTGTACTGGTTTTTGTTCTTTTATCAATATTTTCGACCAATTGGGATTTTCGGGCTTTGCTGATCG
>JANNDQ010000726.1:0-8376 GCA_031387965.1 Chamaesiphon sp. OTE_75_metabat_567 | reverse complement strand
GCTTGCAACAGCGAGATCGAATCAAACAAGTTACTACTATGAGGTTAACATGACATCAGCCAGAGAACCAGACGACAGGGGACTAGATCGAACCCTAAGATCGTTCGATCGGAGAATTAGCAGACTTGAAGATACTCAAGTCACTTGGAGAGAACTTAACGATGCTTTCGATCGAGTCTATGAAGAAATCGACGAATTGAAGGTAGAAATGAATCAGCGGTTTGATGCTCAGGATACCAAGATCGATAATCTCGGTATTGAGTTGAACGGGAAACTCGATCTCATCTTGCGGCGACTGACAGGGATGGGACAAGGCAACGAATGAATTGTCTGATAGTGCAGACAGTAGTGAAACGGTAATAGAAGAGGGGTGAAAAGGGCTTTAGACCCCCCAGTAGACCCCCCAGACTTTCACATCAGACTAGAAGCCTTATCCCATCAGCTATCTACCATTAGTGACCCTTCATTGGTAATGAAGAGGTCATGAGTTCAAGCCTCATTGAGGGCTTTGGGTTATAACATAAGCAGAGTAAGGCTTTCAACAGACAAACCGATGTCATGAGAGCCGACTTTTGCTGTGTGTGTACGGGAAAATATGTGCTGTTATGGCGGGTTTGTGGAGTCTACCAGCCCATAAAATAGCCCATAAATATGAACGCGAAAATTTGGATCGAGCAAACTGGCAAAACGCTCAGACTCGTTTGGTACTACCAGGGACAGCGAGTGAGACTATCGTTAGGTGTGAAATTAGAAATCTGATTGTCAATAGCCGCGCCGCGAGGTACTCGCCAGAACCAAGAGATCGCCGGACTCAGGTAGCGGGGCAAGCCTTCCTGAAATTCTGCTGGTAAAATCTCAATTGTAATTTCAACAACTTCAATCGACGATCGAAGGCAGACAACAGGTAAATAATTTTGAGTTTGAAATTTCAATCAACACGATCGTCGCTAATCCGCCAGTTGACTGAAAAAAGCGATGCTGTGATCTAGTCCTTAACAAGATAGTCAGAGTAAATGTGATAATTGTTACCAAGGCATCTGTAGTCAACAACTACATTCAATCAATCTTGAGCCAATCAGTAATAATATGCACCTATGTTGTTAAAATGTATTTTCATCCGGTTGTAAAGATCAGACCAGTGAATAGTCGAATAGTAGTAAATACCATAAACCTAAGGAATTGGACATGATTCGCATTCTCCTGGTGGATGACCAGAAGAGCATTCGGGAACGCCTAAAGTCCCTGCTAGAGACCGAGCCAGACTTCGATATCGTTGGCATGGTAGATAATGGATACGATGCGATCGAGCAGGTCAAATTACTCTTGCCCGATGTGGTGCTTATGGATATGGAAATGCCAGACATCGATGGTGTCCTGGCGACCAAAATCATTTCCCACAGCTCAATCAAAACCAAAGTACTCGTCCTCAGTAGTCACGACAGCGATGAGTATGTCGCCAAATCAATCTATGCAGGTGCCAATGGCTATATTCTCAAGGGTGCCCCCGCTCAGGAAATATGTGATGCCGTTCGATTTGTCAATCGTGGCTATATGCAAATCGCCCCAGGCTTGTTTGAAAAATTTATCCCCACGAAATCTGCATCTAGCTCGCTAGAATGGCAGCCCAAAGGTGATAGAGCTAAGCCTCATAGCCGGATGGATTATCCGGGCGGTTTAGAATTAACGGGACTAAATAAGCACAAATCCATCGTCCCAGGATCAGAATTCGATCAGCCATCAGAACTGATCTTAGAAGTTACTAATGCCCCAAAATCCAGCAAATCGATCGGCTGGTATCAAGCTACCGCGCTGGTGCTAGCTGGATTAGGCTTAACTTTTTCGCTCTATTTACTGCGCAAAGGCTTCAACAAACCAGCGGCAACCCCCAGCCATCAAGATCGCGTTCAGCAATTGCACAATCTACCGTTTGTGGGGAAGATCGAGCCAGTGCGGATTACTAAAGTCACGGCAACAGCGTCTGGCTCGATCGTGGCAGTCCAGGTTAAATTAGGACAATCAGTCAATCCTGGCGATCGATTATTGACCATTCGGAACGTTGATGCCGAACGCACTAATCAAGTCAAAATCCTTCAACAACAGCAAGTTGAAGCTGGACAAAAACAAGCAGTCCTCCAGCAAGCCTCTCAACAACAGCAGCAAGCGATTCAACAGCAACAGCAAGTATTCCAGCAGCAACAGATCCTGATCGGCGAACAGCAGGCTGCGGCGGGAAGGATTAGTACCATCCAACAATCGATCGCCAATTATCACCGGAACCTCGTACCACTGCGCCAACAGCTGGCTGAAGCCAATGTCAGCTTGAATGCTGCATCGATTCAACCCTCTCAGTCGCCGCTTAACCAAAAACGTGAAGCCATCAATCGCGCTCAAGCTATTTATGATCGCACCGTGGTGACTTACGAGCGACTAGCTCAATATCAAGCCGAAGGTGCCATCTCCCAAGAGCGAGTCGAGCAAGCCGAAAAGGAGATGACTGTCGCTAAATCCGATCTAAATATGGCTCAATCGGACTATGATAGCTCGATCGCTCTCGTGCAAGTATCTAATGACAAACAAGCTGCTCAGACTCGATCGATCCGCATTCAGCAACAGCTCGCGCTCAAAGAGCAAGCGGGGCAAATCCAACAGCTCCAAGCACAACTTCAAGTTGCTAAATCCGACTACCAACAGATCGGCGTGAGATTACGGCAACTCCAAAACCGCAAAGCTGCGCCAGTCACAACCCAGCTCCCGCTCAGTCAAAAACCGATCCTCGAACCGACCACAATTGATATTACCGCACCAATTGTCGGCACCGTCATCGATATCCCGATCTCACTCGGAGATCGAGTATTTGCAGATCACAAATTGATTGCCATTACCAACCCTAAACAACTGAAGATCGGGATCGACTTGGCACCTCAACAAGCCGCAGTACTGAAGATTGGACAACGAGCGATCGTCAAAGTCGGCACAGCGATCGATAGCCAAGAGCTAACTGGACTGATTACCACCATTAAACCGCAAACTGACACCTCGACTCAACAGATCGAAGTCACATTCACCAATCCTAAATCCACCACCCTCATCGGTCAAACTGGTACAGTATATTTTCCTAGATGAAACCTTGCATCCTAATGACCACCGAAGGTACATATCCATTCTTGAGTGGGGGTGTGAGTACTTGGTGTCATGAACTGACCCAGCAGATGCCAGAGGTGGATTTTAAGATTATGGCGATCGTTGCCAATCCTTATCTCGGGCAACAATACCCTCTAGCTGCCAACGTTACCCAAGTCCTGAAAGTACCTCTATGGGGCATGGAAGACCCGATCGAGTATGGATGGAGATTTCCGTTTTCCCGTGCCTTAAAGAGCAAAATTGCGACAACTGGCGGAACAATTAGTCAGCGATTTATCCCCTTGTTTGAGCAACTGCTAATGGGAATTTTGTCACCGGATCTGATGGATATCGAAACCCTCGGCGGTACGTTTGTGGCGATTCACAAATATTTTCTCCGCTATGATTATCACAAAACAATGGTGTCGATCGAGGTATGGGAAAGTTTTCAAAAACTCGCAACTACAGCTTGGCAATCTCAAGTTAAACCTGATTTAATTACGATCGGCGAAGTTACCGAAACGCTGAGGCTAATGTATCGGCTGCTAATTCCGCTGCACGTTCCTATCCCGCCAGTGGATCTGATCCATTCTTCGTCGGCTAGTTATTGTGGATTACCCGGCGTGATTGGCAAGATCGAGTACAATATCCCCTACCTACTGACCGAACATGGAATTAATATTCGCGAACAATATCTCAATCTTCGCACTGGAATTCTCTCAATTTTTGTGCGACGCTTTTTACATTATTTAGTTAGTGCAGTAGTCAAATTAAATTATCACTTTGCTGATATTGTTGCCCCTGTTTGTAGCTACAATACTCGTTGGGAGCAGTGGTGGGAGGTGCCACCCGAAAAAATCAATGTCATCTATAACGGTGCCGACCCAGAGAAATTCAAACCTCTGGATCATCCACCAAATTCTCATCCAGTTGTCATAAACATGGGTCTAATTTTCGCACTCAAGGGACAATTAACACTAATTGAAGCTGCGGCGATCGTGCGTGACAAATTTCCTGATGTCGAATTTAAACTGTATGGAAAACCTTCGGACTTAGATTATTTTGCCCGTTGTCAAGCGAAAGTTAAAGAATATAAATTAGAAAACACCGTTAATTTTGCGGGTTTCACTAGTGAACCGTGGCGAGTATATGGAGCGGCAGATGTGGTGGCAATGTCGAGTATTTCTGAAGGATTTCCCTATGCCGTAATTGAAGCGATGTTGTGTGAGGCGGCGATCGTTTCGACAGATGTCGGTGGTGTCGGCGAAGCCTTAGGCGATACAGGGTTGCTGGTTCCGGCAAGTCAACCGATTGCTCTAGCCGCAGCGATTATCCAACTACTGAGTTTAACGCCTGCTCAACGGGCAGAGCTGGGACAAAAATCTCGACAGCGAGGACTAGAGTTGTTTACTCAAAAGAAGTGTATTGATACTTATCATGATACTTATCGTAAATTGATTCGTAAGTCTCGAATTTCAGCCTTGACAAATCCATTAAAATATGACCAGCCATTCACTTCAAAATCTCATAAATTCAATTTATACTAACTATCCAAACGTCTGTGATCCGTGGGAGATTGTCGCGATCGTTGAAGCCCTAGGATATACAGATCGAACGATCGAGACTGAATTTGGTTGTCCAGATGCGCTAGTCCTCGGACAATTTATTTACGCTCAGCGCGATCAGTTTCCATTTGTAGAAACAGGCGCTCAACCACTCAGACAAGCACCTGAACTAGTTGATGAACTAAAAATATTTATTTCCCAATTCTCTCATAGCTTTATCTACACAATTCCATTTATTATCTTACTGATTCTGAATTATTTACCAGTTGAAAAAAAGACAGATATCTTACCGCCAGAATTAAATTCTATTTTTGGATTTGTGACAATGGCGAGTCTGATTACTAGTAGCGGTTTCGTCCAGATGATTAGCCGCAGGGGTTTATTTTATATGGGGTTAAAAGATCCGATCCAAGCCAATCGAATCTGTACTCCAATCCTATCAATGGGCATTTTCACGACAATTATCCTTAGTTTAATCGGAATCATATTCGGATTTTATCAGGGAATTGCTGCTGACGGTTATGTTATTATCTCAGGCATCTACTATATTGTTCTTAGCACAATTTGGATGCTGTTTGCGATCGTTGGACTTCAGTATCGGTTCGCTGCTCCAGCAATCTTAATTGGGATTACCTGCTGCTTTTTTATTTTTAGAGTATTTATCAAACTAAGCGCCCTAGAATCACAGGTAGCGATGATTTTGATCGCTTTTATATCTCTCTCTATTCTAGTAATATCCAATCAGATTAAGCATCGATCAATTCAGCCAAAGTTTGGCAAGTTAGTATCATTGCCACATTTAAGTATTTTAGTTTATCTATTGATTCCATACTTCTTTTATGGAATTGTCTATTTTGGCTTTATCTTTGCCGATCGATTAGTTGTCAACATTACTACTCCAGGTCAATATAATTTAATTTCAGGTAGTAGTTTAGACTATCAGAATAGTATGGATTTAGCATTGCTCAATCTACTGCTGATTGTCCCACTAGTTGAATATTGTAGTTACAAGCTAATTATTTACTGGTACGATCAAGCTAAGTATATGACATTGACTGAAGTCAGTAATTTAAGCTGGTTACTCCAAAAAAAATATTGGTCGTCAATTAAGCGTATTTTCCTGTATTTTGGACTATTAATGGCGATTACACTTTTGCTGCTATCAATTCTTCAGCGAGGTGCCAGTGATAATTTCCTCACAGTTGTTGCCGGAGTAGGGTATCTATTTTTTGCAATTGGACTATTCAATACGGTGATTTTACTCAGCCTTAACCGACTCAGTAATGTATTAAGTATACTGACGATCGCCATGTTAATAGACTTCATTACTGGCTACTTATTTAGCAGTTTACTTGGGATTCATTTTGCAGTAATTGGGCTAATTATTGGCGCATTTTTGTTTGCTATTAAGTCCACTCAGCAGATCCTCAAAGCAATTGATCGTGCTGAATATTGCTACTTTTGTAGTGGCTATTGAAGTCTTTCTCCTTCGAGATAGGGATTAAATCCATCTTGAGTTGTCCATTGAATTGCTCCATCTCTGCCAGTATAGTAGACCTTAACCTTATTTTTTTCTAGTAGCTTCATTGTTTCTGGATCGGGACTATTAGTTGCAGCTATTGCTACTTTCGGACTAATTTTCGCGATCGATCGATCGGTTAGTTTTCCACCGTGCCAGTATAGCACTTGAGCAGATGTGAGTTGTTCGAGGTCTATTGCGGTCTGTGCTCGATCTGAGGTATCGTTACCAATTACTAGCCATTTTTGTCCAGACTCAACAATCTTAATTTGGAAGATTGCCGGATTAGTTTTAATGGTGGTGATTTCAATCCGATCGAATGTCTGCGGTTTACTAATCGATAATGGCTCAAACTTGATCTCGCCACCACTACTATCTTCACCAATACTATAAAAATTCTTAATTGGCATCGTCGCTGTCAGCATTTGCCAATTATTGAGAGCAGCTGGATCGCGATTGAAATCAATAGCTCGATCGATCTGATTAATCGCCTGCTGCTGTAAAAATGGGATCACGACAAATCTCGCCACACTCTCATTACCAGTGTTAACTAAAATTGTTTGCCCTCGATCCTGGATTGCTAAAATTTGGCGTTCATTACTAGCTAAAGCAGTAATTTGAAGTTCGGTTGTTTTCCAGATCACCAACGGGATCATCACTATTAATATCCCGACTACCACTGGCAGTTTCCACCGCTGTTGTAACTTAGGCATTGCCCATACAGACAAGATTAAACCATAGAGCGTGAATAGCTGCCACAGCGCAATTTGCCCCACTGCAAATGATGTCCCAGGCAGATAATTAAACAGACTAACAATCCCAATTAATAACTGTGTGGGTAAATATAGCACCCAGGAAATAGCGCTACCAGCAATCGGCACAATTGCGCTCACAAGTGCCCCAATCGTGCCACCGATACTGATGATACTAATCAATGGACTAGTTAACACATTCGCCGGTAGACTATAAAGCGGAAAAACTTTAAATACATATAGTTGCAGCGGTAGCGTCCAGATTGATGCAGCCAACGGTACCGTAATTAGATCGGCGATCGTCGGTGGTAACCAATCCAACTTTTTTTGCAACGGTTCAACAGTCACAATCAAGCCTAATGTTGCCAAAAAACTCAACTCAAATCCAATATCCCACACCCATAACGGGTTAATAATTAGTAACAGTGTCCCAGCGATAAATAGTGAACTGAGTTGATTAATCTTGCGCTTAGTGCGGAGTCCAATTAATACCGCCAGCCCCATCACTACTGATCGCACCACCGCAGGCTGAAAGCCAGTCAATCCTAGAAAAATCAGTAAAGCTACCGCCCCCAGATTAGACTGTCCAACTACTGATAATCGCTTGCGGGTAAGCGTCAGGATCGCATTCAAAATCAACGACACCTGAAACCCTGATGCAGCCAGCGCATGAGCCAATCCTACTCGGACAAATCGATCCCGCAAATCAAAAGGTACATCCACTGCATCCGATCCTAACACCATCGCCGTTACCAGTGGCCCAGCGGGTATATCCAGCCACCTTACCTGTGCCGCCGCAATCCGCTGCCGCAGCTTCCCCCAGCTCCATTGCTGCGTTTGACTCTCATCCGGTACTCGCAGTTGAACTCCCCGCATTCCCGAAAATCCACCCGACAGACGGAGATAGTCCCGAAAACTAAACCCACCCGGATTTGGATTCAATTGAGGTAGATACAATGTCCCCGTAATCGAGACATCAACCCCTGGCTGTAAGCCTGTCCCGCTCTGTAATGGTACAGTGACGTACACCCGACCAGTAACGGGTTTACTCACGTCTGCGGGGCGCACATTGTCCCCCTGAATCTCATTTAACTGAGTTGCTTTGAGCCAAAATTGACTATTCTGACTGCGAGTAACGCGGGGATAACTATCCACAATCCCTTGCACGATCGTAAATTGTGATGTGCCTCGTTCGGCAGTCGCTGGAATATACTTGCTAATATCGTTTGTCGCCGGGGTAGGAATTCGCAGCTCTAAATAGAAACTAGCACATCCCGCGATCGCGGTCGCTGCCAATAGCACTTGCCATCTGGGACTATCTTTCCAAATCCTCAGCAGTAGCCACACCAAGGGCAGAGCTACGATGAGTATGCCCCATCTCACCCACGGGTTGAAAGTGACAAGTAAACCAATGACATAA
>JANNDQ010000700.1:0-5082 GCA_031387965.1 Chamaesiphon sp. OTE_75_metabat_567 | reverse complement strand
TGCCGCCCGTGCCGCCCAGATTGAAGCCTGTGGGCTAAAAGCCCGCCGCGTACCAAATTCTAGTAATGTTGCATCGGCACCAGCGACATCGCGCAATCTCGCGGCTCTAGTCGCGATTAGGGTTTGGTAATTGATCGTATTGAGTAGGTAAGTTTCGACGAGCTGGGCTTGCCAGAGTGGAGCTTCAATTCTCAAAATTGGCTCATTGGCAAAAATTGCTGCTCCTTCTGGTACTGCCCACACATCACCCGTGAATTTGGCGCTAGCAAGTAGTTCCCAAAATCTATCGGGCGCGTTTTTAAAAATACCTGTCGCTTGAAGTGCCTCGATTTGAGTGGAGCTAAACTGAAGTTGTTCGAGATATTCCACTGCTTGGGCTAGCCCCATCGCAATTAAATATCCAAACCCTTTTGGTAGTTTGCGGACAAATAACTCGAAGCTAGCAGTCGATCGATCGAGTGATTCGCCCACATAGCAAGCTGTCATCGTCAGTTGATAGAGATCGGTCAACAAGCTGTAATCTTGACTAGACAAAGAAGATATCGACTGTGAGTCTCTGGTTTTAGTCAATGTCTCGTCGGTTGGTGGATTCATTGTTTACTCAAAATAGCTTTCTTATATTATGGTGTTAATTACCATAATATGTCAAGTAACTCAGCCTGTCTGAATTTAGAGAATTAGCCCAATTTCTTTACCTAAAGCCTAAAGGCTAAAACCTAAAGCCTAAAAAATGGTATCAATGGTGACATTCACGGGTAATATTAGAGAAGTGTAGACATAGTAATGACTGCAAACTCAACGACACAGTTAGTAGTCTTCAAAGCACCACGACAAAACAATCTGAGCAGCTAAATTCGGCGTAGCAACCACCGCCAGCTCGACCGTAAAATCAGCCGATGCATCTGAACACTTTATTGTTGCTAAAATTGTGGAAAGAGCGCCCTTGCATAATGTGTCGAAATTTAGCAACACTACAAACTTAATAAATGAATATGTTCTTGGGTGGAGGTAAATTAAACTATATGGAATTTTCGATCGCCACGCTGCTATCGCATGTTAGTCCTGAGAAGTTAGTTACCTCAAAGTTACTAGAAAAGAAGTTAGGCTGTGAAACGCCATCCAGTGTTCAGCAGTTAGATCTGGCTTTAGATTTGCTTGAAAAGATTGGGATCTTGGTCAAAGAGAAAGGGAAATTTCGCCGAGATCCATCGGATCAAATTGTGGAGGCGAAGCTCCGCTGTTCGAGTAAGGGGTTTTGCTTCGCGATTCAAGATGCAGAAGGTGCGGACGATATTTACATCCGTGAAAGTCATCTCAGCAACGCCTGGAATGGAGATCGCGTGCTAATCGAAACAATCAAGGAGGGTACGCGGCGGCGTAGTCCAGAAGGAGCTGTTAAGCTGATTTTAGAGCGGGCGAATCCTTCCGTTCTGGCAAGGGTAAAACGGTTAGAAACGGGAGAATATCGGGCGATTCCCCTTGACGATCGACTATTATTTGAGCTAGATGTCACAACGAATGGAACAGTGCCAGCTAATGGACACGAGCAGATTAATCTCGATGAGATTCTCGATCATCTTGTCCATGTGGATGTACTGCGTCACGCGATCGGTCAAGATTTACCAAAGGGTCAAGTTGCCAGAGTATTGGGCACTACAGCTGAGTCGGCAGCAGATATCGATATTGTCACCTGCAAGCACGATCTCCACCAGACATTTCTCCCCGCAGTCGAAGCCGCCGCTGAGAAGATTACCGATGGGATGAAAGATGTGATTGCTGACAAGCGCTTGGATCTCACCCAACTGCCTACAATTGCCGTCAGCGAGCTAGCTGGGCCGATCGACAGTGCCTTAACGATCGAGCACTTAGATGATGAAGTCTGGCGATTGGGTGTGCATATTGCCGATGTTGCCAGCTATATCGCTGCTGATGACAGACTCGATCGGGAAGCCCGAAAACGCGGCACAGCCGTGTATCTGGGTGAAAATACTATTCCTCTGCTACCCGATGCCGTACATCAGGCTTGCGGGTTCATTCACGGAGCTGAACGGCTGGCAATTTCGGTGTTTCTTTCGCTCAATCAACAGGGTGAGCTAATCGAATTCAACATTCAACCAAGCCGGATTCAGTTAGATTGGTTGATTCATCCCAGCCAAATTCAGGCATCATTATCAGGTGAAACCACCGAGATCGACCCCCAAGCGATCGCCATCATCAAACCGATCTGGGAAACGATCGCCCCCGCTTTCAGAGCGCAGCGGCGCTCTAGAGGCGGTCTGGAAGTAGATCTGATCCAGAAACAAGCCCCATTTGTTGATGAAGGCAGATTAGGGACAATTTTCCTGGATGATCCACAGTCCCTACTCACTGATGTGATGGTGATGGCAAATTACGCCGTCGCGGTTCATCTTCAGGCGCTGCAAGTGCCGGGGATATATGCAGTTCAGCACAATCCTGAACTAGTAGAAGTCAACGATACGATTAAGCTGGCGATTAATCTCGGCTTGAGCTTCGAGGGTGAAGTCGAAACTGAAGTTAGCGTTGCTGACTTACAGCGGCTCAGCCTCCAATTTCCCCAGTCTCCAGTCCCCCAAGTCCTCAACTACCTATTCAAATCGCTGCTCAAAACGACTGTTTATAGCAGTAGTCCAGCCACGCACTTCGGACTCGCGATCGAAAATGGCTACACTCACGCAGTTTCACCGCTGCGCCGCTATCCCGATATTTTAGTCCAGCGAGTACTCCATGAAGTATTCTTGAATGGACGCGATCGCAAAAGCTCGCGGGCGAAGGAAGTAGTCAACTTGGGCAGCAGCAGCTGTCACGGACAGATTACCTGGAACGTCCTCACACCAACAGTTCAGCAGGAGATAGAGAGCCAAATTGCCGGATCGATCGCCCATCTGAACGATCGTACCAAGATCGCTCAGGATGCCGAGAATGACCTAGCAGGCTTACAAAAAGCCGAGAAGATGAAGGCTCGGACTGGCGAGATTTTCCAAGGCTTAATTACTGGCGTACAATCCTACGGCTTCTTCGTCGAAATCGAAGATTCCCTCGTCGAAGGACTAGTACATGTCAGTTCGCTCAAAGATGACTGGTACGAATTCCGTCCCCGCTATGCTTGTCTGGTGGGGCGCAAAAATCGCACTTCCTATCGTTTGGGCGATCGCGTCGAAGTCCAGGTGAAGAGTGTAGACTACTATCGTCAGCAAATCGATCTCGTCACTGTTACCAGTATGCTGTCCGAAGCTGCTGCGAATGAAGCAGCCGAATTAGGTGCGGCGACAGTAGATGAAGAGGATTTTGAGCCGATAAGTGAATAAAATGATGGAATAAGCAGGGAATTTTAGATCCCCGACTTCTTAGATAATTCGGGGATCTGTTGCGCTAAACCACCCAGAGACACACCCTCCCATATTTCCCTATCATGAAACCCCTAATTATCGGTGTTACCGGTGCTTCTGGCTTAATATATACGATTCGATCGATCAAATATCTACTTGAAGCCGACTATCAGATTGAACTAGTTGCATCGCGCTCTACTTATATGGTGTTCCAAGCGGAAGATCAAATTAGACTGCCGAGCGAACCAGACGAACAAGAAGATTTTTGGCGGGAAAAAGCTGGTGTGCCCACAGCGGGTAAATTGCGGTGTCATCGCTGGGGTGATGTCGGCGCAAATATCGCCAGTGGTTCATACCGCACGCAAGGGATGATCATTATCCCTTGCAGTATGAGTACAGTTGGTAAGCTAGCCGCTGGACTGAGCGGAGACTTGCTCGAACGCGCCGCTGATGTCCAGCTCAAAGACCGACGCACACTAGTCATAGTCCCCCGCGAAACCCCCTTTAGCCTGATTCATCTCCGCAATCTCACCACCCTCGCTGAAGCCGGAGCTGCGATCGTCCCTGCCTGCCCAGCGTGGTATCATAAACCCCAATCGATCGATGATCTAGTCGATTTTGTGATTGCTAGAGCTTTGGATCGACTCGATATCGACTGTATTCCGATTAATCGGTGGAAGTGAGTACTTTGAAAATCGTTATTGCTATCGTAGTACCGATATTATTGGGAATTGTGGTGGGGTCAAATCTATCTTCAGTCATGACGATCGTAATTCTCAATCAACCCACAATATCTTTACCGATTGGGGTTTGGTTAGTGATTGCGATCGGCTGTGGATTACTATCTAGTATGCTAATTCAGATCGGGATCTGGATCGATCGTCGCGTGTTGAAAAGACAGATTAAGCAATTACAAACGCGATTACAGCGGTCAGATGAAGATATCTTCACCTACACCTCATCATTTTCTGAACCTAATCAATCGTCAACCGAAAAACAATCGAGTACAACTAGCAAAGATCAAGATCCTTCAACCCCTAAAAAAAGCCTATTTAGTAGTTATCGATCCAAATTTACGGCAGCGTTCCCACAGCAAGATCGATTCACTCCCAGATCTTCTGCACCACCAATTATTGATAACGATGATGATTGGGATGCCGCACCAAGATCGAATCGTCGATTAGATTGGGATGATGAAACTCCCATTTATCAGCAGAATTCGACCAGTCAGAGCGACAAAATTTATGCAGATCGTCGCAGCCAAACAATTGAGAATCAGTCAGTCCCAGATCGCTCAGAAGTGTACGATGCAGATTTTAGATTGATTCAACCACCTTACAAACAGCCAGCCGAAACTGAATTTGATGATGATCTAGAGTCAGTAAATTTTGATAACGCAGAAGTAGATGAAGTAGACGAAGATGAAGATTTTAATTCACCTTCTGATTCACCAAAGCCAACATCTGCTCAACCATTTAGATCTTCAACCGATCTAGACGATGAAGATTGGGGCTTCGATTTCGATCGTCGAGATCCTCCAATTGGGCGAAATTGAGATCGATCATGATTATTTTACACTTAACTTTCAAATTAATTGTAACTATGATTATAATTAAGTGCATAATGGATTAATATAAGGTCAGCTTTGTCATGGCTAATACATGAACTAAGCTGTAAATCTTGCCAAAAACATCCGCCATATCCACTCATCAAACCATGTCTAAAGTCGATTCCG
>JANNDQ010000675.1:0-1675 GCA_031387965.1 Chamaesiphon sp. OTE_75_metabat_567 | reverse complement strand
GCCAATGACTAGATCTGGTGCAATGAAACTACTTCAGACGATGGCAATCGGCATGGGTGGACTCACAGTTAGTGAATTAGCCGTCAGACTTGGATTAAGTGGAATCAAGGGCTTGTTGGCGATCCTTGCCCCAGCTACGGGCGGAATTAGCATCGCGCCCTACACTGCTGTTGCTCTCACCCAAGCGAGTATTGCGGGAGTATCTACCTACACCATCGGACAAGTCACCAAAACTTATCTAGCCAATGGTGCCTCCTGGGGGGAGAATAGCCCCAAAGCCGTAATCAATCAAATTCTTGGTACGATCGATCAACACTCGATTGTCGATCGCATCAAGCAAGAATTAGGAGATAGGGTTTAACATTTTACTAACTCAATTAGCTAAATTTTAACTAAGACTTGAGTACCCACAATTTTTGCCGGATAAGTAGCTAAAGATTCAGTCGCAGGACCTTTCAATACTTTACCATCAGCAGCAAAGTTTGCACTATGGCACGGACACTCATATTTTTTTTGATCTGCTATCCACGCAACATCACAGCCTTGATGAGTACATTTGGAGTTGACTGCAAGCAACTGCTGAGGATTTTTGGGATCTCGTGAAACTGCGACTTCTTTTGTTTGTAAGTATCCAGCTTTTCCCAGTTGAGCAACAGAACCAACAACCGTAAAGCCGTCAGCTGTTTTTTTAGTAGCAGGTTTAACACCCTGTTTATCATTAGTATTTGCGGTTGCTTCAGTGTTAGATTTGCCAGGAGCGCAAGCTGCTAACACAACAGGGAAGCAAGTACTCAACCAGCCGATACTAAAATAGCTCAGAAAGGAACGACGTTTCATCATGACTTTGGCGATCGATCTACGCAGATAGTTTAGCCTAATTCTAGCGAATATTTGCCGATGCTAAAGTTAATAGGAATTATATTAAATAGTAGTGTAAGAAATATCTGATCCTAATCAACAAACATCACATTTTTAATTAAATTAATGCTTATTATTCTCAACTAATTAGTATCTACTTTTTCCGCTTTAAGAGCACAGATTAATCTTTTCTTCATGCCATCTGTGCTCTCTGCGTTTCTGCGGTTAAAAAGAATGATGTCTAACAGCAATAGAATCGATACATTATCCATATTTTTCCTGCGGGAAAAGAGTGGACGGATACTTTAGCTAATTGATGCCTTTAAGCTCCGGCAAAATTCGCCAATTGAGTCTAGCCCTTCAATCGGGGTTCCTTCAGCTAACCGTTTAACCATCGCACTACCGACAATTACCCCGTCTGCACCCCATTTTCGCACCTGCTGGGCGTGTTCTGGTGCTGAGATCCCAAAGCCAATCGCGATCGGTTTGTCGGTAACGCTGCGAAGATTGGCAAGGATCTCTCCCACTCGTTCGTCCAATCCCGATCTCACTCCGGTTACCCCCGTAACGCTGACTAAATAAATGAACCCTTGAGACTTAGCGGCGATTGCGACAATTCGTTCCTGGGAGCTGGTTGGTGCCACGAGGAGGATGACTTCGATGCCGATCTCTGCTGCTGGTACCAGTAGCTCCTCAGCTTCCTCTAAGGGCAAATCTGGTATCACTAAACCTTTAACCCCAGCCGCCGCAATTTGGGTCAAAAATTGACGAATTCCCAGATTGAGGATGGGATTGTAATAAGTAAATAAAATAATCG
>JANNDQ010000655.1:0-2196 GCA_031387965.1 Chamaesiphon sp. OTE_75_metabat_567 | reverse complement strand
CTGCGCTTCAGGATCGCGGAGGCCAGAATTACCTTGAAAGTGCTGCACATGGGAAAATACTCATCAGCACGATATCTCAGTTGCTTGCCATTGGCTGTATTCAGTGCATATACACCCAGACGACCCGCCAAAGCCCGTTCGAGTTTTGCCAACTGTGCCTGAGCTGCAACAGTAGCATTTCCCTGAGTAGCCCACGATGTCCAAATAGTCGCGATTATCTCCGATAGGCTACGCCAACGGCATAGGTACAGCAGCCAGCAACAATCTCCGACGATTTCGAGAATAATTCATTTTTATACTGACTTGGATCTAGCTGCGAAGTGTTCGCCTAGTTTTGACGTGACATCTGCTTTTAAATTTCGTTCGTCTCTTACCGAATCGTTGGCGTAGCCTACCGGAGGTAATCGCCGTAAATAGAGGCTGTAAGGAAGCAACCATATTGTCAAAAGAGTACCCGATTCTCCTTCAGAGCAACTAAGCCGACTAAAACGTCGTCTAAGGGATGAAAGAAACTGCTCTGGGACACGGGCAAGGGATTATGCTAGAAGTGTGTTCTAACAGTTAAGACCGAAGCCTCACTGGTGCGATAGCAGCCCGATACGGAGCATGGTTCTGAGATCCGTGGTAACAAGATTGGCGAAGGAATAAATACCCTATCCCGTTTAGAAGATTTTACAGCGACCCACTCAGGTCAGAGCACATATTCACCCGCAAGGAGGAAAAAATGGTGCAACCACCAGCAGAACCAGAACTAAAGAAAGTTCATCCGCAAGCAGCAGGAATAGACATTGGAGGCTCAGAACACTGGGTCAGTATCCCCAGCGAACTAGATCCAGAACCAGTTAGAAAGTTTAGCTGTTTCACAGCGGATCTATACGCAATGGCTGAATGGCTCAAATCGAGAGGAATTACCACAGTAGCGATGGAATCAACTGGAGTGTATTGGATACCCCTATTCCAAATCTTGGAAACCAGTGGATTAGAAGTAAGGTTGGTAAATGCGCGATTCGTCAAAACAGTACCTGGTCGCAAGAGCGATGTCTTAGATTGTCAGTGGCTGCAAAAGTTACACAGCTATGGATTATTATCTGGTTCCTTCCGTCCAGATGACCAAGTGTGTGTATTTCGCAGCTACATCCGACAGCGTGACCGCCTGACAAAGAGTGCTAGCGTTCATATCCAGCGGATGCAAAAAGCCTTAACCGAAATGAACGTGCAACTGCATCGAGTGGTCAGTGATGTGACTGGAGTAACTGGAATGGCAATTATTCGAGCCATTATCGCAGGGGAACGTGACCCACAGCAGCTAGCCTTATTGAAAGATCCTCGTGCGAAAAGAACTGTCGCAGAAATCGCCGCAGCACTGGTCGGAGATTATCGAGTAGAGCATCTGTTTGTCCTCAAGCAGGAATTGAGTTTGTATGATACCTATCAGCAGCAAATTCAAGAATGTGACCGCCAAATCGAACAGTGTTTATCAGCGTTTGACAGCCAAAACGATGAGCCATTACCACCACGACCTAAAGGGAAGAAGCCTAGTCGTAATGCCCCTAATTTCGATCTGCGCTCCCATCTGTACCGAATTAGTGGTGTAGACTTTACTCAAATTGATGGATTGGAATCATTAACTGTTCAGGCAATTATCTCTGAAGTGGGCTTAGATCCCACTCGCTTCCCTACCTCTAAGCATTTCACTTCTTGGCTGGGAATTTGTCCTGGGAGTAAAATTAGCGGGGGTAAAATCCTTAGCTCTAAAACTCGAAAAGTAGTTAATCGAGCCTCAAATGCTTTTCGGATTGCTGCTCAATCTTTAGCGAATAGTCAAACGGCTTTAGGTGGTTTCTATCGCCGGATTCGTACGCGCTCTGGTGCGCCAATTGCAAGTACGGCTACGGCGCATAAGTTGGCGCGGATTTTTGATCACTTATGGACGACAGGGGAAGATTTTGTGGATGCTGGTGCCGAAGCTTATGAGCATCAATACCAACAACGAGTGCTTAAACATATAAAACAACGGGCGAAGAAAATGGGCTTCGATCTAGTTCCTGAGCTAATTGTGGCTTGAGTTTCTTAGAAGAGGCTTCGCCAACGAGGACTAGGCGCGATCGGTTTTCACTCTTAGTATAGGCATTATCAGCTTTGTTATTATCATCCTGAAATTGATTTATGATTGACTCCCAACAGCACATCATTGGT
>JANNDQ010000653.1:0-9286 GCA_031387965.1 Chamaesiphon sp. OTE_75_metabat_567 | reverse complement strand
TAAATTTAGCTTGTCTACAACTTGCTTATTTCCGTAGGTTTTAGTGAGGTTGTGGGTGGAAATAATTAGGTCTGGTTGACTCATACGATCGAAACATTCCAGTGTCTTACTCTATAGGATAGAACACCATTAATTACAAATATTTTAACCGTTGGCATAGCCTCTCGCCAGAGAATCGGCACCTAACATTCCTTGCTGGAGGTGGGTAAGTTCGATCAATTCGATCTGAGTGATACTACCGACTAAGAACTGGATGGACATAGGAGCTTCACTCCAATTACTGGCGCAGGCGCGTAGAGATTGATTTGTAAGTGCCGAAAACCAGCCTGCGAGAAAACCAGCTTCGAGACTAAAGGAACGATAGCTAGGATTTTCCTCGACAGTGTTGCCACTGGCAATCCCTGAATGTTCGATCGTCACTACCAATAATCCCCGCTCGGCGAGACTAAAATCGATCGTGGGCTTGCCTAATCCGTGGACTGCCCAAGCTGCTTGGACATATGCGAAAAATTCACTTGCGATCGTGGTGAGGATCGGCTGGTGGTGGTACTTTACCAGATCCTGGGTCATCCGATCGCAAAAATTCTTACCCCAGTTCTCACCACAGGTATACAGAGCCAGATAGGAAGCTTCACCTGCTTCTACACGCAAGATTTTGGGGATGCTGCGCAGTAGCACTTCCGGCACCGCAATCAGGCGATCTCCGTAGCGGGTGGACAATAAGCCGGAGGCAGGATGTGATTTGACGTAGCTTTTGGGGTTAAAGCAATTTGCTGGAATCGGAATCGTAGATTTACTCATGGTAGAAAGCTAGAGATTAAGTCGAATTGATGAGCTGATTTAGTTCGACATAATGATGTCTTGACCGAGTTTAAAGTATGGCTTAAATAAATTTGCCTGCTCTTTTGGTAGCTGGATACAAATTGATTCTAGGACAAATTGCACTCCATGGTAATGATGTAAACCCATCGCTTGCAAGACATTTTTTTGCCAGTAGATAAACCGATCTTTGAGCATTTCTTCATCTTGCAACAGCATTCCGAGCGCGTAATATCTCAGCGCTAGCGTGATATCGCGGCGGCAGCTAGCGAGTCTAGCAGGATCGATGGCTTGATTCTCCGGCAAATTTTTACTAGCTTGAATCAAAGTCATGGCACGATCGATAATCGAGTCTTCATGTTCTTGGACTGCTAGATAAGCATCCTTGCGATCGCCCCAAGAAAACATGGCGTGCTCTAGATTGCGAAGATCTTGCTTACTGGCGTAAGCTCCATCAGCCCCTTCAACTAATGCTTCTAATATTGTAATCATTGTTCAATTTTCTCTAAATAAACTGTAATTCATCCAAATTTTCGTAGCGATATTTAATTTCTAGCAGTATTTCTAGTCCGAGCATCATTACTGCTAGAAATATCTGGTTGAATATTTACCTGTGGAGATTGCCATTTCACTCGATCGAGTAACTCACCAACTGTAATAAATTCGTCTCGATCAAAATTATCTGCTGCTGGAGTATTTAATGCTGTTAAACGATCTGCTGCCATTAGATCTTGGCGACGATTAGATTTAGTTGGTCTAAATAAGACTCGTAATAATCTAAAAATTCCTCGAATAAACCGGACGAGCGGATATCTTTTTAATTTGCGACGTTTATGGCTGTTCATACTGTACCTGGGATCGATAGTTCGGGTTCTGGAGCGATTTCTCCAGCTTCAAAGCGTTCGGCAATCTCACTGGCAGTACCGCCAGAAGTAATCCAGAATTCGGCGGCTTGAATTCGTTGTTCAGAGCCGATCAAAAAGCGACAAAAATCATTACCCATTGCATAGCACTGAATTTCTGTACTAGACAGATTTTGCTTGAATAGGACACTAAAAAAGCCAGCGAGTAACCCTGAGTACAAATGACAAACTGGCTTGCCGACATATCCCAGTGATTTAGCAACGGCTGAATCATACAAATCAATGTAGAAAAAACCACTGTCGCGATCCTTGAGATTGGGTGCCCAAGTACCCCAGCCCTGGGCTGTATATGGCCACCACCAGGCCTCAATTGCTAGAGCAAGATTGGATGTCTCAATTGTTAAGTTGTGAAATTCTTTAAACCAGGATTGAAATAGCACTGCATCCTGCTTACCCCAATCAAACCCAATTTGATAGCACAACCATCCAGCCGCTTCACCGACTTCATGCTCTAATCCCTTTAATAAAGAGACAATAAAGTCTTCGCCGACGAGGATATTGCGCTGATGATGATAGTCTTTAACCTGCCCCCGATTCATGTCAAACTGAAAGAATCGATCGCGGCTATAGTGAGCGACTTGACTACCAGCACGAGTTGAAAGGGGGAGATTTTGGAGATTTTGGTTTCGATTTTCAGCGATCATAAGGTACCTCTGGGAAAAGACGATCAATCTCGATGATTGCAATATTTAGGATGTCAACAGTATCCATTCGGCTAGCGTTGCCGCAAGTAAATCGAATGTGTCTAGCTACACCTATTTATCCCCATTTATCGATCGTTATTACTGTCAATGTTAATTTTTTGATATGTTAGCGGCAAAACTACTGCTGGACTGCTTCATTTTTTCTACCGCTGATCTCATCACCAATTTACCTTCCTGTACCAAAATCTCTCCAGTCATCGGGTGAATTAGGGTTTGTTTAGCTTTTTTGCCAATTTCTTGAGCGAGATCTTGCTCTGACTCAACAAAAGTTCCTGTGGGTAGTTCGACAATTGCACCACCACTAATTACCCGCGTTTGGCAGGCTAATCTCGCTCCAGCCCGATCGATTTTAGTAAACTGAAACGTTCTTTGTTCTTGAGGGGTTGGAGGTGTCAAGGCATCGGTGCCGCTAACTACAAACAAATGGCAAGTTGCACACATTCCTTGCCCACCACAAATTTGATTGACAGTGATGTCATTTGCTTTCAGCGCTGCTAGGAGAGTAGAATTTTGCTCGGCGACTACCTGCTGACCGTCAATATTGATGGTGACTGTTGCCATAAGAGAATTAGATAATTAGGGCTTGGTTAGAAGGTCTTTGGCTGAAGCTGAGAGCGCTGCATTATTTAAAACAACGCCAAAATCAACAATAATCCGCTCGCATTCCTTGATAAAACTTTGAGACCAAGCTCTTAGAGCTTGAATATCTGCGGCTGTTAATTGCTGTGTTAAAACCTTCTCATCACAGCTGATTTTGCCAAAGTGATCGGCTGACCAGTTTGAAATTAATGGAAATTTATCGACAATTCTTCCATGAGCCTTGCGCCAATAGTTACCTTGAGCTAGGGTACCAAAATAGTTGCTGCTGATTGCAACAATTTCTTGTAAACCTTCGAGCATAATTTGTCCGGTAATCTCTGGTTCAGAAGCTTTATTAATTATTACATCAGTAGAGTTATCTGTTTCTGGGAATGGCTGTAATGTGAGTCGATCGATCATCAGCTCGAATGATGTATTCGTCGGTGGCTGATAGATATTGACTAATTTCTGGAGTAATTGATTTAACTCCATCAGATCTTTGGCAATCACATCCGTCAGACCACAGTTTTTAACTAATTGGCGAAAAGAATCACTAATTGTTTCTTGACTAGAAAGTAGAACAATTAGTAAATCCTCTTGAACTTGATGGCAATTATGACAGATATCTCGATAGTTAGAGTTGTCGATTTTCCCCAAAACTACTAACTTTGGTTTTGAGTTCGTAACGCCGACCAAAAGGTCGTGGTAATTTTCGACAATCTTAATTTCGCATGGAAATTCTTGACCAATCATCGATCTAATTCGATCGATCTCCACTGGATCTGATGCCGCTAATACGATCTGAATTGGTGATAGCTGGGCATCTGTCATGCTGTTAATTTCAGTACCTAAAATGCACTTTACACCTAATTATGCCCAATCATGCTCGTGAAATTGCATTTCTGGGCTAATTTGTGAACAAATACCCGACTGAGATTAATAGGTTAATCCTAAAAAACTGAAGCTGTATCTCATTACAACCTCAGTTTGGTGAATAGAAAGTCAATCTCTCTGTTAGCTGCTAGCGATACTTTCCCAAGCAACCCGAAGAGTGCGGGGTTGTGAGAGATCACCCGTAAATACTACACCGCGATCGTTCGCGTGAAGATGGCGCAGAATCTTATAAATTGCCTCCACTCGATCAGGTGCAGCGACTTTAGCAGCTAATTCCGCTAGCGTGATCGGTGCTGAGATCGTCGTTGCTTGCAGTGCGGTGACGACATCAGTCTGGAGCTTGAGGATTACCGCTGCGGCTTTCTTACCAGCTTCGACACCTGGCTGGTGATAAGCATTAACATTGACGATCGAGGCATACAAGCCTACCGCCCGCTCATACAAAGCAATTAAAGCACCGACAGTCTGCGGTGTGACAGCGGGAATAGTAACGGTAATCGAGTCGCGGTTATTTTCATACAGAGCTTGCCGAGTACCTTGGAGGAAGCCAGAGAGGTAGTCACCGCTGGTTACGCCTGGGTCGATTTCCGGCGATATCCCCTCGCGATCGTGCAGTACTTCCACAAAGGTCAGAAAGAAGTTTGCGATGCCTTCTCGGAGCTGCTGGACGTAAGCGTGTTGATCGGTGGAACCTTTATTGCCGTAGACAGCGATGCCCTGATAGACTTTATTGCCATCGAGATCGTCTTCCTTGCCGAGGGATTCCATCACTAGCTGCTGGAGATAGCGACTAAACAGCAGCAAACTATCTTTGTAAGGCAGAACCACCATATCTTTTTCACCTTTACCATTGCCTGATGCGTACCAAGCGAGGGCAAGTAGGGCGGCGGGGTTAGTTTTGAGATCGGGGGTGCGGGTAGCGATATCCATTTCTTTCGCTCCAGCTAACATCCCCTGAATATCAATCCCCTGAAGTGCAGCTGGAAGTAAGCCAACTGAAGATAATTCCGATGTCCTACCGCCTACCCAGTCAGGCATCGGAAATCTAGCGATCCAGCCTTCGGATTTAGCAACTCCATCGAGATGACTCCCCTCTCCCGTAACTGCCACTGCATATGCAGGAAAGTCGAGCTGATGAGCACTGTAAGCGGTCTTAACTTCGATCATCCCATTCCGAGGTTCTGGAGTGCCGCCAGACTTGGAAATGACGATGACTAGAGTTGTATTGAGTTTAGCTTGGAGCCGACTCAGGACTCGATCGATCCCCGCTGGATCGCTATTATCAATAAAGTGGATATTTAAGGGTGGACGATCTGGAGCTAGCGCTTCCGATACAAATTGTGGCCCTAATGCCGAGCCGCCAATCCCGATCGTAATTAAATCAGTAAATTTACCACCTTGAGGCGGGTGAATGGCTCCAGTGTGAACTTGACGGACAAAATCAGTGATCGAATCGATCGTCGTTGTAATCTCAGTAGCGATCTCTGAAGTCGGTGCTAGTTCAGGATTTCGCAGCCAATAATGTCCCACCATCCGCTGTTCGTCAGGATTGGCAATCGCGCCCGCTTCCAGCGCAACCATATCTGCAAATGCCTTGACAAATTTGGGCTGAAGTTGGGAAATCAACGCATCATCGAACTGCATCCGGCTGATATCCAGATACAAGCCTAGCCCTGGATGGTAATACAACCAATCCTGATATCGCTGCCATAGCAATGCCCCTGTTGCCACTGTTGCCATCACTCAACCTCATTAAAATCTAAAAATTCTACGGCGATCTCATTTGCCCTGTCACTAAGATACCAGCCTGTTGCTTCCCAGACTGGATATCTTTACACAAAAAATTAGATTAGCTCGTGCATAGTATGTGGGTGAGAATAGATCTGCGGTTGCCGTGCTGATTAAAATTACTGAAGATATCCAGCAATACCTTCGCCGCGTTCGCGTATTATTGCTGCTGACTAATTTTGAGCCAACCAAGACAGAATACCCAAGAGCCGATCTAGCGGTTGGAGCGGGATTTCAGCAGGTTCGATGGAGACTGTCGATCCAGACAGCCGGATAAACTGCCACAGCAGCCCACTGGTGACAATTCCATAGGTGAATGGAATCTCTTGATGTCTTTGCAGATTGAATTTTTGAGCGGCAACAAGTTCGGCGATGCACTGACCCCAACCGTCCCGCAGCACTCCCCTTTTAGCTTCCACGACAGCGATGACGGGTGCTCTAATAATCAGTTGGGCAGGGGATCTGGCAATCAGAAAGTCACAGATGCCGTTAAGTCCGAGGGATCGATCGACTGTAAAATCTTCACCAGAAAAGAGGCTGATGCTGTCGGTTAAAAGGGTTTCGAGTTCAAGGAGGATGGGTGCGATTAGAAATTCGGATTGGGCTTTTTCAGAGACATTTCGTTTTGCTAGGGTTAAACCTCTCTCTAGGTAACGATTCAGTAGATCGCTAGGCGCGATTGGAGTGGTTTCTGGTAGAAAGGAGACGGCTTGCAATTCCAAGTCGAATCGCAGTTCGACTTCTTCGATTGTAAAGTTGCTGTAAGCCATAAATATTCCACAGAAGTTTTGCCACTAATATTCCAATTATAGGTAATCGAGCATTAATCACAGCAGAGCCGTTTGTGACTTCATCACAAAACTCTGAATCTGCCACGGTTTAATCAGATAGTCTAGTGTCCCTGATTCTGGTTGTTCGAGTAAATTTACCACTCGATCGATCTCTAAATCCAGATCGCCAGTTAACTTAATTTCCCCCTCAACCCCATGACACTCATAGCAGCGCAATACCCAAGACTGAGGATGCAGATCTGAAGGTTTAAATGCCATCAAAATTAGATTTTTTGCCTGGAGATCGATCAGGCTATTGCATGGAGCTAAATTTCTAATGACATCTAGCTGTGGCTGTGGATCGAGCTGCAATACCTGTAGGGGTGAATTTAGTTCCAATCCTTTCCGCACAGTCTGTGCTGATTGCCAGGTGCCACTGTGAGGATAAATCGCGTAGCTAAATTCATGGTAGCCGCGATCGGCTGTCGGATCTGGCCAGCTACTGCTTCTAAGCAAAGTTAATCTTAAATAATCCTTGCCCGCGTCGTAGCCATATTTACAATCATTCAATATACTCACGCCATATTCGCCACTAGCATCGGTAAGATCGATCCAGCGGTGCATGGGTAGTTCCCATTTTGCTTGCTCTGCGGGAGTTGTGGGAGTAGTTGGTCGATCGATTGCACCGCAAGCAGTCTCGGAGGTAGAAATATCAGCAACAAGATTTAAGGGGAAATTAGCTTTGATTAGCACATGTTCGGCTTGCCAATCAACGCTAGTTTCGATCCGCACAATCGGGCTGTGGGCATCTAGAGTATAGTCCTGAGTGAATTCACATCCAGCTAATTCTCGCACTACTCTGATGCGTTGCCGAACTTCACCCTGTTCAATCCACTCAATTGACTTTAATTCACTTGGTGGCAGTTGTTTTTCGGCATATTTAGGGTCGATATTCCACGCATCCCAGTATTGTCCGCCATCTTGGAAGGCTTGGAGTTGATTTCCGCCTGTGGCTGCAAGGATTTGACGATTGTTGAGGATGTCATAAATACTGGCAACATCTCCGGTTTCAGGGTTTATTTCTACTGCTACGAATTGGTTTTTAAAAATAAAATCGCTGGAAGCTAGTGTTTCCGTGACAGTTGTCTGAGTTGCTGCGGAGATCTCTACCCCCCCAACCCCCCTTATAAAGGAGGGCTTTTCCGCTTCCCTCCCTTTATAAGGGGGAGAATTTTCTTGCTCCCTCCCCTTTATAAGGGGCGGGCTGGGGTGGGGTAGAGATCTCCGAGACAACTCTAACGGTGCCAGCCAAAACAAGCGATAACCAACGCTTGGTAAGTCATTAGCAAGAAATAAGATGTGTTCAGCGGACGATTGGCTGGGTAATAAGTTTCCATCGGCATCAAAGACTTGCAACGCATCCAGAAACCCGACTTTTTGGAAAAGTCGGGTTTCTTTAGGATCTAATGGGTACTCAATTACTTCACTCCGCACCCAGTTCAGCGCGTTAAAAATAATGATCGGGATTGCGCCCTCTACTGGCGGAGTTGGGATATTAATGCGATCGCAAATCTGACCTAAAGCATTACTAATAATCTTGGTTGTGACTTGTTCGACATTTTCCCAAGCCTCATCTGCTGTCACATAGACAGGCTCGATCGCGGTGCCAGGAATGATATCGTGAAATTGATTAAATAATGTCTGTTTCCAGGCTGCTTCGATCTGCAATTTGAGATCGTCAGGATAAGCTTGCTCGGTAATAATACAAGCCAAAGATGACCAGAGTTCGGCTTGATATAATAAATCCTCACATATCCGATTCGAGTACTTTTGATCAGCGTGGGTAGTAAAACAACCGCGATGGAATTCTAGATAGAGTTCGTCTTTCCAAACTGGCAATAATTGACTATCAGATCTACCCGCCAATCTATCTAAATATTTAACTGCCGTCGTGAATTCTAAATTGGGAAAGATATCTGATTTTGACCATCGATCGGCAAGCTCTAACATATCACGAGTCGGCCCGCCGCCATGATCGCCGACACCGAATAGATAGAGTGATTCGTTGATTCCGGTACTAGTTTGCCACTTACAGGCATAGTCGATCATCTTAATCGGATCGATCCCTTCCCCAATTGGTGACGACATCAGGCTCAGCACCCGACTACCATCGGGCGCTTCCCACCAGAATAATTGATGCGGAAACTGATTAGTATCATTCCACAAGAATTTCTGCGTGACGAAATAATCAATCCCGCCTTGCTTTAATAACTGTGGTAGTTGCCCACAAAATCCAAACGTATCCGGCAACCAGGCAACTTTTGTAACAGCACCAAATTTAGACTGATTATAAGCTTGCCCGTAGATGATCTGACGTGCGATCGATTCTCCCGAAATCAAGTTAAGATCCGGCTCAATCCACATCCCCCCGACAATTTCCCATTTCTCCGCCTGCACCTGCTCACAAATACCTGTAAATACCTCCGGCTGATGCAACTCCATCCACTCATACAGTGCCGGAGTAGAATGACAAAAAGTGAGATCGGGAAACGATCGTTGTAATGTTAATGCAGATCTAAATGTCCGCTCGGCGACTTCCCAAGTCTCAGCGACTTCCCATAACCACGCCATATCTAGATGTGCATGTCCAAGGAGGTGAATAGTTGCGGAGTCCTCTACCCCACCCCAGCCCTCCCCTTTACAAGGGGAGGGAGCAAAAGTCCCCCTTGGAAAGGGGGGTTGGGGGGGTAACAGATCTCCGCCGAAGCCCAAGCTCGATTCTCTTCCAGAGACGCTATGGGAACGAACC
>JANNDQ010000702.1:0-9289 GCA_031387965.1 Chamaesiphon sp. OTE_75_metabat_567 | reverse complement strand
TGGTGGCGGTGTCCGCCGTGGACAGATACGCCGAGCTGCATATCGACACCTAATGAGGTGCCCATTAATGATTGCTCAATATCGTGGACAGCGATCGCATTTCCGCCGAGGAGAGCGTGGACATATCCCTCACGAATTAGTTGGTTCAGATGCTCACTACCTCCAGTATGGATCACAACTGGGCCAGCTACTACGGCAACTTTACCACCTCGATCGCGAATCCGACGGAGATCCCAAGCTACCTGCTCGACAACTAGCTCTACTCGTCGCTCACTGGATACTCCCGCACCCATAAAACTAAATTCTTCGGTGCTCTTTTTCAGCGTTGTGGTGTTGCGCTTCGTGCGAATTCCGGCACTCCCCACGACGACAGATTCACCCACTTGTAAGTCTCTGAGCAACTTACATCGTGCAACTGCACCTGTCTCTGTCTGCGTCACCGCAATCGCGCCATCCATCCGCTGTCCCTGCACCAAAATCCACTCACCCGCGATCGAGACTTCGGTAGGATAGATCGTCGTGGCATAGAAATCGTCAGCAGCGACCCCTTGCTGGGTCACAGGGGCTAGATGAGCGTTCGAGGTATCCAAACCGATATCGATCGCGCCCAGGTCGATTAATTGCCCCATAATGTCCGCCATGACGATCGAATCGGGAGCAGAAACCTTCACCTCTGCCACTGAGGTATCTAGCCGCTGTTCGCCGAGTTTGAAATTCGCAACTTGAAAACTACCGCCACCTGCGACGATCGTATCCAGAGCACGATTTACCAAACCCGAATCCAATAAGTGACCTTCTAACTTAATTGTGCGGTTTTGAACTGTAGAAGATTGGGGTGAAACTTGATGTGGTTCAGTTACCCGCAGCGTCAAACATTTAGCTGCTCCACCCGCTTTGAGGAATTCCGTCAGTGGTGTTTCGACAACAGTAAAACCCCGCTCTTGCAATCTCTGGTTCAAGCCATCGCTGACTTTATTCATCACCACAACTCGGTCGATATTCACCGTATTGCAAGCAAAATTGACAGCATCAGCTTCCTCGATCGCAATCCGTTTTTCCGCCGGAACTCGCAATTCAATTAGTCGATTGGAATAAGTGTCAAACGCCGCTGGATAATATAATAAATATCCATCTGTGAGCGGACAAAAACAAGTATCTAAGTGATAAAATCTGCGATCGACCAATCGTAACGACAGTACTTCAACATCTAACCATTCGGCTAAATAAGGATGCGAATCAAGTTGCGATCGAAAGCCATAACCCGCCCACAGCCAACCACCAGCCCGATCCATCAGCGCATCACCCGCACCCTCGAACGGCAGATTCTTCGGCAACAAATGCACCTTATATCCCTGACTTTCAAACCAAGCTTGAAAATAAGGTTCCTCACCCTGTCGTTCGGGATGAAAAAACCGACTCAGTACGACTGTATCGCCTAATATTAACCCTGCATTTGCTGTAAATACCATATCTGGCGAACCCTTTTGTGGCTCGACTAGATCGATCGTCGCGTAGGTTTGCAATACTTGGTACAGCTTATCCCATTGAGCTTCAGCTTTGTCTCGACTCGATCGATGAATATTGCCCTCCATCCACGGATTAATCACATAATCCACATCATAGTGATGGGGCGCACACATCAAGATTCGCATTTTATCAGTCATGGGGAAGTTGGGCGTTGGGAGTTGGGAAAAATCCCCTCCTTGGAGGGCTACGGTGTATACACAAGACAGGGGGATTCAGATCTACGCACCAACTCAAACGGACTTGTGTATACACGGTAGCCTTGGAGGGGTGCCCATAGGGCGGGGTGGGTAGATCTACGCAGCCTCTCTAAGGCTAAAAAACTGCTACGCCACCTGCGTAGGGGAAATTCATCAATTACCCCTACACAGGTGGCTAGATCCTGCAACTTTTAATCTGCGGCTTATCAACATTTGCCTCACCCACAACGTAAGAAATAGCCCGTGGATTATCCACCTTTTTCGAGGCATTAGCAATCTCCAAACCGATCGCATTGCCATCGCCGTCATAGTCTAATACCAATCCTGGCGCGATTTGTGCTGTTTCTTCCACTGTCATTTCGATGAAAGTAATTTGTAAAATATCTTTGTCTGGGTCATAAATAACTTTCATTGCACGCTATATCCTCTGCGGCGATCGTGAATTAACTCATCGATCCTATCTGGACTGAAAAATCTACTGCCTTAATCCTAGTCATAGGAGAGGCTAATCCAATGTATCACGGGCGACAAAAGTTCGGGTAGTCTTGATCTGGTTAATCAAATGTCAATTTATGCTCGATCGAGCATTACAGTAATTAATGTTGTGAGATCGTCATAATCTCCGAGTCAGACGCGCTAAAATTGAAGCAGCAGATATCCTACTGATCGATCTTATGCTTCTAAACGAACTGACACCTATTCTCAAAGAACTCACCAAAGAGCCAGTCGCCTTTTGTAGCGGTTTCATTTCTGGGGTACTCCGATTGAATCTGACTGATGACCCCGTGAAATCTTGGCTGGAGAAAGAAGCGGGATTTACGCCAACTAGTAATCCTGAATCCAGCCGTAAACCACAACCAAAATCGATCGATATCGACTAGATTTTCCTAGTTCGTTGGGTTAAGCTTGCGCGCAACTTAACCTAGGATTTTTTACTATTACTAGGCTGAAGTTGCAGTTTGCAAGCCGCGAGAATGCGACGATCATTGTCACTGATTTTACTCAATGGTTGATAACTAGGTTCTCCCATCATTGGCTGTTTGCTTGCCATCAGACCCTTGGGATCGATCGATAGGGTGTAATTGTACTTTTGACTGTCGTATGGATCGAGGATTGTCACCTTCAGTTGCGATCCTCTAAACTGCCCATAAAAACAACTAAATTCCGACTGGGGTAAATAGAAAGCCCCGATCGTTTTAGTGCCAACCGTTTCAAAAATAATGTATTCTTTACCGATAACATCCGGTCGATTCGACTCGCCATAAAGATGGACTCCGCCCACTAATGGCGATTGATTCAATTTACTCGGAGTCTCGGCTAGGACAGGATTGCTACCTGCAAGAGCGGCCAATGCTGCCATTGTAATCCGCCCCACCCACCGCTGTTTGAGGTGGCGAACAGACTGCCATAACGTCACAAATATCATAAACACCAACACCTGCTGAAATAATTATCGATCGTGGTAATCGGACAAGTAACTGGAAACTAATCGGTGTTTAAGCTGGTGGAAAGTAATTGCAATTAGGGTCTGCTTAACATTATCTAATATCTGGGGATCGCTAGAACTGGTTTGCACTGAAATTAGACATGATTACACTTTCTTTTAAGCATTGAACCCTCATGCCGCAGAACATACAATGTATAACCATAGGAGTTGTTAAACGTTAAAGGTAAAGTTGGAGATATTGACCAACTTTACCTTCAATTCACACGGTGATGCCAGATTAACTTTTTGGAGTAGGCTTTTCTATGGATGCCGCTGATAGCTCCAGCAGTTCGGGTACGGTCACAAAACTATAGCCTTGAGCACGGAGGCTGGCGATAATTTGGGGTACGGCTTTGGCTGTATTGCCGTGATTTCCACCACCATCATGCATCAGCACAATTCCGCCAGGGGTTGCCTCAGCGAGGATAGTTTTGAGCATTGCTTCTGGGGAGGGGCGGGATGGGTGGCTATCTCTGGACTCTACCGACCACATATTGATCGATTGTTTCTGCTGTTGGGAATATGCCACCAAGCCGTTGGTTAAAACGCCTCCAGGTGGTCTGAAGTAGTCTGTTTCTACATTCAATACTTCTTTAATGATTTTCTCGTTATCTTCGATCTCGCGTTGAGCCACAAGTGGAGTCATTTTATGATACCAGTGGTGAACGGTATGATTGGCGATGACATGACCGTCAGCGAGGACTTTTTTGCCAATTTCGGGGAAAGATTTCAGCGGCTGCCCGACCATATAAAAGGTGGCTTTGACCTTTTCTTGTTTGAGAGTTGCTAAGATTTGCTCGGTAGTTTCCGGCCATGGACCATCATCGAAAGTGAGCGCGATGACCTTTTCGCCGTTTGGCAGGGGAGCATCTTTAATAATTTTCGCCTGAAACTCTTCAGGCACGTCGAAGTTCATCGGGATACTGCTAGCAATTGCAGTGGTGACATCTACCGTTTTGGCAATGCCCGTTTTGGCAATCAGTGCATCCGCAGGTATGCTATTGAAGAGGGTATGTATGAGCACGAGTACTGCACAAGAAATAGCCGCGAGCGCTACCCACAGCATTTTACCTGAAAGTAGTCGCTTAGTAGTAGTTTGATGTTCACTTCTAGCCAATTTAGCAGCTCCTGATATCGATCGAAGATTATTTATATGGTCTGATTATACCAAAACATCTCAAAAAACTTGAGTATTCTGACTCATTTTAATCGCGTTAAATTGGGATTTTCAGTAAGCTTACTGAGTATTGTGTTAAAAATATCACACATTAGTATTCAAAATCTGTGAGCGAGCCGATTGTCAGTCATTTTTGACTCTAGCAGGCAAAGGTCGTAGGTACGATATAATTGAGGGATGAGGGTAAAAATTCGTTGTCGTTAGTCAACCTTTGCCTACAGTGGTTTCTACCCAATCCCCATTCCATCTTCAAATTATGAATCAGACTAAAAGTACCTCAGCCGAAATCTTTTCAATGGATGACTTTGCTAAAGCTCTAGATGCTGAAGTCGTCAGTTTTGAAAAAGACCAGTTAGTGCGGGGTAAGATTCATAGTTACGATAGCGACGGTGTTTATGTCGATATCAATGGGAAGTCCCTGGCATTTGTGCCTGCGGCGGAAATTGCCGCAGATGAATCAGCAGATTTGTCGATGTTATTACCCATTGGCGATGAGCAAGAATTTTTGATCATTCGCGAACAAAATGCTGATGGACAAGTTACCCTCTCCAAGCTGCAATTGCAGGCAAGGTACGCTTGGAATCAAGTTGGTGAACTGCAAAGTAATAAAGAATCGATCCAGCTGCGAGTGACTGGAATCAATAAAGGTGGAGTAACGGTCAACTTTCAGGGAATTCGGGGCTTTGTTCCTCGATCGCAATTAGTCGAAAAGGATCTTGAATCATTAGTCGGCACTAGTATTCCGGGCGTGATTATTGAAGCTGACAAAGATAAAAATAAGCTGGTCTTTTCTCAACGTAAAGCTACTCGCACAGCTAACTTTAGTCAGCTAGAACGTGGACAACTAATTACAGGTATTGTGGTCGGAATTAAGCAATTTGGTGCTTTTGTTGAATTCAACGGCAATACTGGCTTAATCTACATTAAACAAATCAGTGAGAGTCGGGTTGAAGACTGTGAGAAAGTATTCACAATCGGTCAAGAAATTAAAGCCATGATTATCGAGCTAGATGAAGGTAATGGGAAGATTTCTCTCTCTACCAGAGTCCTGGAAAATCACGCAGGTGAGATGTTAGATAAAATGTCCGAAGTGATGGAATCAGCCGAAGCCCGTGCTGAACGTGCCGCGAAGAAACTATTTGGCACCTAAATCTAATTAACTTGGGTGAACGCGAGTTTAATTTACGTTCACCCGATTAATACCTATTATCTTGAGCATGTAGAGATCTTAATCGAAGAATCTCGATCGCAAAAATAGTAACGGCTATCATGTAACAAATTATAATCAAAATGTAAAGATTGGATGTCAATAAGATCCTGTATTGATGATACTGTTTTAGAATAGCCAATCATCTAGAAATATTGTGTAGTATAGGTTTAATTTTACCAAATTCTGTTGATATTTAGAAACCATTCACCCTTTGCTGATTAGGAATACTTGAGATTGCCTTACCTTCGATCGTTTTGATACCTTTGCGATCGACAGACACAAATATATAGGAGCAGACATCACGACTCATCCCCAGCTCGGTGAAAGAAGTTGCCCGAATGAGATCACCTTTATTGCTTAATACTGGCTCCAGAGAAAGTGCATTAGCATCAAAATGTACATACAGTAAAATCACCTGACGATCGAAATTAATCTTAGGTAGTTCCTCATCGCCACGATAAGTCTTCCATAACTTAGACCACTCTAGATTATTAGCGATGTAGCCTTTTTTTGGAGCTAATTCACGCAATTCCTGCTTGACTAGTCCACACCAGTTGTGGATCGGTTTGAGCTGTTTGTATTTTGATGGTAGGGGCAGCTCGGAAGAAGGAGCACAACGATATTGCTGCATCTTTTTAACCGGGTTTGATATTTGAGTCTCACCAGCGGATAATGGGGATGCTTGAAATATTGCTAGCAAAGAAGCTATTGCTGACAAAAACTGATGATTTTTCATAAATCTAAGAATAAGGTGATCGTAAAGACAAATTTTATATTAGGACTATGACTTGTAAATAATGTTCCATTTAAAATATTATTAATTTAAATGACTGATAATTTTACAAACTTCCGAAATATCTGCTCCTTTTGTTGTTGTTAGTAGAAACAAGGCATTGAAATTAATCACCATTAACCCCACCCAGAAAATTATGAAATCACATCAGTCCATATCTGCTATTCTCACTGGTGTTTCGCTTTTGACAATGGCATTTGGATTCACTCCGGCTACTAAAGCCGCAACCTTTTCTAGCGGTTCAAAAGTTGCTCTTGCGGTCGCACCTGTAGTCTGTTCCCCTGTTAAAGGTACCTGGTCTCATGATGGCAAAGGTATTCCAATTGGACAGGAAATTCGTCGCCCAGATCGAATTGTTGTAAACATGTCAGCTTTTCGGCGACCAACTGCCCGGGGCAGAATTCTGAGCAATACTCAAATTGAAGTTAACTTTCCCGATGATGGAACTTTTATTGGGACTTTAGATGGTCAAGGGAAAATTAGCTGGAATAATGGTACTCAGTGGCAAGCAACTATCTTTAATGGATCTTGGTTTTATGAAGGTACAAGAGGACCAAATATTAGTAAGGCTAGTGCCTCAGACAATCGCCTGAAAATTGATATGTCTAAATATGGTCGCCCGACTGCCTATGGGGATATAATTTCGCCATCCCAAGCAACCTTTGAATTTACGGATGATGCTACGCACACCGCTACACTAGTCAGCCCCAGCTGTATGAAGTGGTCAAATGGTACAACCTGGACAAAATAACAAGTTGTATTTAGATTTTAGCTGATGATCGCGATCGTCAGCATCCTAACTCAACAGAGTCCTCTTGGCAGAAAATGGATGTTGTCAGGAACAAAAGCTACAATGAAGTAATTAGTTGCCCGATCTAGATGTCTGATTCTATACTCGACCCTATTACATTAATCGGATATCATGGTACTAGCATGGAGTCAGCACAACGAATATTAGACCTAGGGTTTACTCCTAGTCGCAACAGTTACGATTGGTTAGGCAAGGGTGTTTATTTCTGGCAAGATGCACCCTATCGCGCTTGGAATTGGGCTGGTGAGTACTGCGGAAAAAAGGGAGGAGATCCGGCTGTCATCAGATCTCAGATTAGAATAAGGAGAGATGAGTTTATGGATTTACTAGATTATAGTCAAGATCCTAACTGGGCTAATTATCTGAGCAGAACGCACCAATATTTACAGACAAAAACTAGCTCATTACTCCCCCCGAATAAAAAAGCTATTGGGTATCATGCTTTGGATAGATTAGTTGTAGATACTTTAGTCGAAGATATTTTGAAACCAATAGATATAAGTATTATAGCTGTTCGAGCCTGTTTTCAAGAAGGTAAAGAGATATACCCAGAGTCGGCAATTTATAATAAATCCCATATTCAAGTAGCAGTTAGAGATACAAGTTCAATCGTTGAATCTATCTTGCTGATCGAAAAAGACTTTTAAATATACAGATGGATATAGGTTAGTCAGATGATAGACCACAAGAAAATTGAAGGTGCAATCGATAGCTACTTTAAAAATACGCCGACTGCGAAAATAATTGAAAATCTTGATCGACACAGTGAAGACCGAAAAAAAAATATTGATCAAGAAAGTTTTAAGCATGGATTAGTCAGAGATATTATTGGAAAGCCAATCGAATATCGAAAGCTACAAGGTATTGACCTAAGTGGTACTAACTTAAATGATGCCAATTTAGGAGGTGCCGATATGACTGGTGCTAGTTTATTTGGGGCTAGCCTATATGATGCGAACCTGAATCATGTTGAAATGAGCGTTGCTAATCTAGAGAATGCTGATATGTTTCGTGCAAACCTAAGTTCTGCCAATCTAAGAGGTGCTAGTTTGATTAATGCTAATTTATTTAGTGCAAACCTGAGCTTCGCCGATCTAAAATCTGCAAACCTAAGTGGCGCAAACCTAAATAATGCGAACCTGATTGGTGCTGATTTGAGCGATGCTAATGTAAAGTATGCTCGATTTGTAAATAGTTCAGGTATCTCTGAATCTCTGGAGCAAGATTTGAAAGGTAGAGGAGCTATTTTTGATGATTCTTTAGACAATCGATCTAAATCTAAAATTTTAATTCCTTGTTAAATACAGTTTATTTTTTATCTTTCATCGTTAATTCTTAGCTTTTGTCGCATTTTTCAATATTCTCATCCTAGCCTAGAGATCGATCTCTAGGCTGATATTTGAGATAGATCGAACCCAGACTCATTAAAATAGTCCCAAAATACTATAAAAGCCATACTATAATAATCTTACCTGTACTTGCATTTATCAAGCCGCAGCAACTTAATCTTCATTTCCACAACACCCCTAAGCGCCATAAACTGCCCTCTACCACTTAACCTATGACTTTCGTTGGTTTGCACATGCACAGTGACTATAGCTTGCTGGACGGAGCTAGTCAGTTGCCAAATTTGGTCGATCGAGCGGTAGAATTGGGAATGCCTGCGATCGCACTCACGGATCATGGTGTAATGTATGGTGCGATCGAATTAATCAAGGTCTGTCGGGCGCGGAATATCAAGCCAATTATTGGCAACGAAATGTATGTGATCAATGGTGACTTTACGCAGCAGAAGCGGTACCAGAAGTTTCACCAAGTTGTTCTCGCCAAGAACACGCAGGGATATCGAAATTTAGTTAAGTTAACAACAGTATCTCACCTCGAAGGTTTTCAAGGTCGCGGTATTTTTGCGCGTCCTTGTATTAACAAGGAATATATTGAGAAATATCGAGAAGGTTTAATTGTTACGAGTGGTTGCTTGGGGGGAGAGGTGCCGCAAGCAATCATGGCTGGACGTGCAGATGCGGCGCGGAAGGTGGCGAAGTGGTATAAGGAAAGGTTTGGTGAAGATTATTATTTGGAAATCCA
>JANNDQ010000593.1:0-10794 GCA_031387965.1 Chamaesiphon sp. OTE_75_metabat_567 | reverse complement strand
GAGTGTCTTTTGCCATTTCTTCAGCAATTGTGGCGAGAGTTTTGTCAGGTTGGACTAGTTTCTCGATTCGTTGTCGCTGAGTGTCCGTTAAATTGGCTGTTTTAATTGCTGCTCGATCGAGGATCGGGTACAACTTCATGGAAGGTATTTGCGCTCTCACTTCCGTCCATTTCAACTGCCGTTGTACAGCTGTATCGAATAGACCACTCGGTTTGAAGCCATTAATTGGCAACCGATCTTCGAGATCTGAGGCAATAAATATTGCCGAACCACTACCTACTAATAAGTACAGATCCAAATCGGTTAAGATTTTGATTCTTAGTGCTTCTTGCAGCTGAGCTTCGGTGACGATCTGCGATTGCTTCATCGCTGCCAGTAGTTGGACGGAATCGATCGATCCTGCCGCTACTTGTTTTTTGAGCAGAGCGATCTGGGCTTTTGCGGAATTGCTCTGAGCTTGGATGAAATATCGCTCCACGACTCTAAACAACATCTGTGAAGACCATTTTCTACTGCCAGCATACAAAATTTGACCGTTGGCAATGCCCAGATTCCAGTAAAGTGGTTGTTGGCGATCGGCAAATCGATCGAACTCATGCTGCCAATAGCCGCTGCCATTGTGCATATGGTTCAGTAGTTCTGATGGTAATCCCCGCGCAGAAAATGAAAACTGATCTGGGATCGTGGCAATAAGTTGGTTCATATTCTCCCAGTTAGCATCTGTGTCAACAGTATCTAAACTCAAAAATGTCAGATCTGTAAAGTTTGGGAGCAGTAATCATGACAGCTAGTCGCTATTTGAGGCATCTAAACACCTCTTGATCATTCTCTCCTAGACTTAGAGTACCCAGGATAAAAGTGCTTATTTCACGAGCCGATTAAATATTTTAAAAAGATGTATCGATGGTGATGATTCGACCAATCCAAAAAGTTAAATTTGATACATAGGAAAGACTTGAATTGATTTTTTCAAATAATATTAATCCACTATGCTTGTACTACTATTCATTTGATTGTCGGATAAGTTAGAAGCCTTCTATCAACACCACATCCTATACATTTGAGCCAATTATTGACCGATCTAATTTTCGACAGGGATACTTTTTTTGCTACCATCTCACCAGTTCGAGGTTAATCATCAACAAGATCTAGTCCGAGTTCCATTCGCAGATCTTTGAGTTTTTTATGACTCCATTCAGACCAATCAAGTTGATTGATATTTCTAACCTTGGTTTTCTTACCTAATTGAACAGCACGATCGAAGGTCTTTAATTCTGAATAAGTTAATCTATATTTGTATGGATATAAAAAGTAAGCAGCAATCTTTAATATCAACAAATGTAGCCAATTAGTCCGAACATCATTACCCATCGTAAAGCCGATCACGTATGCTTCATCAGCTGGAGTAAATCCTCTTTTTAACAGGAGATGAATACAGTCATGCCCAAATAAGTTAATACTTCCAGGCATACCTAGAGGACTGGCTGGATTTTCTAACAGCCAGACTAAAAAGGGGATTTCACCCGGAGGATCTCCTTGAATATCTTCGCAAGCGGCTGATAATGTGAACGCATCTAGGCGATCGGGATATTCATTCCACAACATAACACTTTAATCTGTCTGAGTAAATATATTTTCTAATTACTAATTTATCGATCGACGACTGAATCAATTGATAAGCAATACTTAAATTGCAAGTCCAAACATCCAGTATCAAAATAGATATTGAACTGATTTACTGCATAATCCAGCGGAAGATTCCTAGACAATCAACAAAAAAGAATAACGATCCTGAATAAATAATCATCTGCATATCTTTAGTCCGTAGACTAGCAATTAGCATTTGGCTAGAACTTAATGCCAAAAAGATAAAGCCATATTTACTAACTGTCGGAACGTTGGCTGCAAGGATTACTCCTCCAGCAACAGCACAAGCACTACTTGTTAATTGAAGTGTTTTGGCTAATCTATCTTCAGGCATTGATAGGTTTTGCATTTTTTGAATAGGTAGGGTTTTAAATTGAGTATCGATTAAGCGAACATATTTAGTTTCGCGAGTACTCATTCAGAATAGCTAGCAAATATCACTTACTCCATCCGTGGTTATACGGAAGAATATCTATTTATCTAAATCTCACAAAGCATGATAGATTTGAATCGTCGCTGAGTGCGATCGCAATCACCAAAAATTGCAAATCTCTCAAGACATGTAGATCTTGCTTTGACGACTTACGATTTATTTACCTAAGTGACTGATTCAATCTCAACCATCGATACACTCTTAGCTCCATTTCACCAGTTCGGGGTGAATCTGGGACTCAGCCGCATTCAAACTCTGCTTACAGCGCTCGATTCTCCGCATCTGTCAGTGCCGATCGTGCATGTCGCAGGTACAAATGGGAAGGGTTCTGTCTGTGCCTATCTATCAAATATTCTCACCGCCGCAGGCTATCGCGTTGGGCGGTACACGTCACCGCATCTGGTAGATTGGAACGAGCGCATCTGTATTGACGATCGACCGATTAGTACCGAGATTGCGCTGGAAATTCTCGATCGAGTCATCACAGCAATCGACCCCAATGCACCAACACCCACCCAGTTTGAAATTGTCACTGCGGCGATGTGGGTGTACTTTGCTCAGTCACAGGTAGATATTGCCGTGATTGAGGTTGGATTGGGTGGGAGACTGGATGCTACCAATGTTTGCGACGAACCACTGGCAACGGTAATTACATCGATATCTTACGAACACTGGCAACAACTCGGCAATACGATCGCCAAAATCACCGCTGAAAAAGCTGGCATTCTCAAGCCCAACTGTCCCGCAATTATCGGTACGCTGCCGCCCGATGCTGTCGCTGTTGTGAGCGAACGGATTACCCAGCTCGATTGTCCCGTGCGGTGGGTTAAACCCGCCGTTAAGCTGCCCTCGGTGAGATTTAGTCCTGAAACTCCATTAGCGGCAAAATCATTGCCCTGGTATGAAGCTAGTGGGGTTGAGTATCCGCTGACTTTACTCGGTGAGATGCAATTGACCAATTCGGCAATTGCGATCGCCACAATTGATACTCTACGCCGCTTGGGGTGGGGAATTAGTGACGAGGCGATCGTCACAGGCATGACGAATACACAGTGGCTAGGGCGGATTCAGTGGACTACTTGGCAAGGAAACAGATTATTAATTGACGGCGCTCACAATCCAGCCGCAGCAATCGCTTTGCGTCAATACGTTGATACTCTAAATACGCCGATTAGTTGGGTGATGGGGATGCTCTCAACTAAATCTCACCGCGAAATTTTTCAAGCCTTGCTCCGTCCTGGCGATCGACTAGATCTCCTCCCTGTCCCCGATCATAGTTCCGCCGATCCGATCGAGCTTGCCGATTTAGCTGATAGTATCTGTAGTGAGTTAGTCTCGATCGACACCTATACGGATTTAGCAACAGGTTTAGCCGCCGCCATTAATGATCGTGATACTCATCAGCCAGTGCTTTGTGGTTCGCTCTATCTGCTTGGCTACTTTCTAAAAATGAACCTTGCCCTCATCCCCAACCCCTCTCCCAAGCTCTACCGTGTATACACAAGTCGGCTAGACTGCGTTTCTAGATCTGAATCCCCCTAAATCCCCCTTAAAAAGGGGGACTTTGAATTCTAGAATTCGATCTTAGCCCCCTTTTTAAGGGGGTTTGGGGGATTCAGATCTACGCACCAACTCAAACGGACTTGTGTATACACGGTAGCCCAAGCTTGGGAGAGGGGAGCCGGAGCCAGAGGCGACGGCGGAGTGAGGGCTGCCTGGGTTTGTGGAGCGGATTTAGTATGAGTTCCTCGACCCTAAACTTCACTTGCGATCGTCTGTTCCGGCTGCACCTGAGCAATCTTGATCTGTCTGGCGAGCAGAAATAGCGGAAATGTCACGCTAATGGCAACAACACCAGACAGTACCAGATAGAGCCAGACAAACCGCACACCAACGCGCTTGCCTTCGATTGCCATAAAGATCGATGCAGCAACAGCAATAAATAACAGATCATTGGAGAGGGAAGCCGCCGCTGCATTGACATAAGCGGCATCAATAAAGTCCATGAAGGAATTATTCGGCTGTTGCATGAAAGCAATGTTATTAATCCAGGTGGCTGGTAAAGCTAATAGGGCAATCAGGGCGTAAGTGGCGCAAAGGAGTTTATCTTTGGTAGTCATGGTTCAGGTATTTAGATGTGTCTAACTGCCACTGATTTCGACGAGTGGTTCGCCAGAATTTAATAGATTTAGTGTTTCAGATAGTTTTGAAGTTAAGATTTCTTTTAAACGATCGTTAGATGTATTTCCACATGTCAGTAAGATAATTTGAGGTGGTTGTCCAAACCGATTAACCAAATCAACAAAATCGCTATCTTTAGTAATAAAAATAACATTTTGCGCCCTCGCAGCCTCAAAAATTTCGGTGTCTTCAGCATCTCTTAGTCCAACATCTCGTAGTGCTAGAGCTGACATCTCAAATGTCGCGGTTATCCAAGTAGAAATGGCTGGGGAAAGATGTGCGTCGATCCAAATTATCATGCAACAACCAACACTGGATGATCCAATTTACGCGAGGCGTAGAAGAGAGCTGCTTTTAAATCATCTGCTTCTAAATCGGGCATTTCGGCAAGGATCTGCTTAGCATCAAGTCCAGCAGCAAATAGATCTAAAATATCGGATACCCGAATTCTCATTCCACGAATACAAGGACGACCATTGCACTGTTTGGGGTTAATCGTAATTCTTGCAAGTAAATCTGACATGGGGCTTACCTTGACGCTGATGCTTCTATTCTATTGAGATTCAACCATTCTTGCTTGGTAATTTCCATTTTATTTGCCTCAATCCATTTTCCCTTTTTTTGAAATGCGTGGGGAATATATCTAACTATTCTCATCCCAACTTTTTCGAGCGTGCGTTTACTTGCTTTATTCCAAAGTGCGTAACTCGCCTCAATTCGGATTGCGCCTAGATCCTCAAACCCAAACTGAATCACAGCGGTTGCGGCTTCAGTCATATAACCTTGTCCTTGATATTCTGGATGTGTCCAAAATCCTAGATTCCAAACATTCGCACGAGTGGTTTTACGAATCCCAATTCTCCCAATTAGTCGATCGGAAACCGGATCAGCGATCGTAAAACAATATGTTGTGCCTGCTGTCCAATCTCGGAGATTTTCACGCAACGGTTCCACTAGTTCCTCGATCGAGTTAGGCGGCTCCCACTGCATTCCATCGTTGAACCCCGCAAAGCGAGTAGCTGAAAATACATGTGGCAGATCGTCAGTTGATGGACAGCGCAGCCGACATCTTGCTGTCTCGTTGGTGGAACCTGTCGGTACAAGAATCGTAAAATCTTGAGGAATCGAACTTTTCATCTCAAAACTCGAACAGGCTAGATTTTTATCAATGTTTTAGTCTGAACTAGAGTTTAACACAGGGATTTGGACGAATAGCTCAAACATGAGTGATTCAGACAAACTCTCAACTGCATAATTAAGGTAAATTGTCAAAAGACCAGTTGTCAAACTAGCTAAAATGTGTTGTAAAGTATCTGTATAGACTAAAAACAGGAGTAAGTAGAGTGTTTCAGAAATTGGGTTTGGTATTATCAATGCTGACGATCGTCATGGCAAGCTTCTTCACGGCAGTCGCGCCAGCATCAGCCGAAACTTTTACGGTCAAAATGGGTTCGGACAAAGGAATGCTAGCATTTGAACCAGCCACTGTCACCATCAAGGCAGGTGATACAGTTAAATTTGTTAATAACAAATTACCTCCACACAATGCTGTATTTGATAGCAGTGTAGGCGATATCGCTAAAACACTATCTCACAAAAAACTGATACTTACGCCCGGAGAATCTTACGAAACAACTTTCCCCGCTGACACTGCCGCTGGTACCTATCCCTTCTACTGCGAACCTCATCGCGGTGCTGGAATGAACGGCAAAATCATCGTTCAATAATATAGTTAGTCCTGATCTTTGTTTTTAAGCAGCCCCATCACTCACTGGGGCTTTTTCATGCTGATTCGATTGAGCCATCAGGTATCGCGTGGCGAATGTCTGAGAATATTTGATCATTAAAGATCGATAATATTGTTACTAAGCATAGATCTTAGGGAACCCCTACACAGTTAACCTGTAGGGTTCCCCTATCTTGTCATTTTTGATGCGAGGGGAACCCCCGCATCAAAACGCCGCTTGTGGGTATCCTCAGATCTGTGCCGACACTAGTCTGCCTATACTAGGGCCAGATGTGAGTTATTTCGGTAGGTTAGGTGCTGGAGTGCCAGGTACGGTAGGTAAACTTGGTGCTGGAGTGCTAGGGACATTGCCAGGAATCGAGGATGGAAGATTAGGTTGGTTTGCGCCAGTTGGCGGCATCTTTCCATCGCTACCAGGTTTAGACATGGGATCTACCACAGTACCTTTTTTGCTGGAGTCGGGGGGAGTTCCACCAGTTGGCATTGTTGGTGGAGTTGTCGTGTCTTCAGCAGTTGTTTTTTGAACTGTGACTGGCTTTTTGCCTTTCTTGGTAGAATTAGTGGTCTTTTTTGTGCCTGTCATCGAGATGGTGGAAGCATGACTGGAGGTGTGATGAGCGCTGGCGGATTCGATCGCACTAATCAGGCTGAGTGGGGAAAAAACGATCGCGCCGAGAGCAATATTTTGAATTAGTTTATTCATGAAAATTTGTTATTTTGTAGATGTTTCAGCTAAAAAGCGAATCAAATTATCAGATTCAACTAGGTATACCTTAACATCAATTCAGGAAGATGTGCAAAGATAAATTTTTTTAATTGAGATGTTGATAGCGATTGACAAAATTATTTTGAGGATGCAAATAGGCTGCTAAATTTGCGACAACGGTTGAGAAATCGATCTGGCAAATCAGGTCTAGCCCCAAAATGTAGATGCGTATATGCAGCCTGAACCTGATATCTAGACCAGCCTTCAGCTCTGAAAATTGATTTAGATTCATAGCCCTGAAGATCGTACAAAGGTTGTGGTGGTGAATCAGTAAGTGTCGATCGATGAAACTCATGCCCCCACACTCGATCGCCTGTTTTTAACAGCAAGTTATCTTGTAAAGCAGTAAGTTGCCGATAACCGAGTGTTAATTTTTTACCCATTACTGCTGTCGTTGAAAAAATTCCCACCATTGGGTAAGATCGACCTTCAAAATCAATAATTTGATCGCACAAATACATCAATCCGCCACACTCAGCGTAAGTCGGCATCCCAGCAACAATCGCCGTTTTTACCGATCGTCTGGCTGATTCATTTGCTGCAAGTGTCTCAGCAAAGACTTCAGGAAATCCACCGCCAAAATATAATCCCTGGACATCTGGTGGTAATTGTGGATCTATGAGCGGACTCCACTCAACTAATTCCGCACCTAAGTCTCGGAGGATGTCTAAGTTGTCGGCATAGTAAAAATTAAATGCGGCATCTTTAGCGATGGCGATTCGGACTTTTGGAGTTGTGGCGGAAATCTTTACCCCACCCCAGCCCTCCCCTTGGAAAGCGGCTCGCTCCGGTCGGGTTTCCCGACCATGGAAGCGAGACAAGACAGGGGAGGGAGCAAGAGAATCTCTTCCCGTTGGGAAGAGATTTAAAGCCCCCCCTTTCCAAGGGGGGGCTGGGGGGGTAAAGATCTCCGCTACCGCTCTAAGAGGTTTACTGATAAGCAAGGGTAATAACTGCTCCCAGTCAAAACAAGTTTCCCCGACATCGGCAAGTCGATCGAGTGTAGTATTTAAGTTTGTTAATTCCCCCGCTGGAATCAGCCCTAAATGGCGATCGGGAATGCTCAGGTCATCTCGCCGTCGCAGCACGCCCAAGATGGGTAGATGGAGCGATAAGAGGGCAGCAGTGAGAAGTTCGAGATGCCGATCACTGCCTACTTGATTGAGGATTACGCCAGCAACTTGGACTTGGGGGTCAAAAGTGCGATAACCATGCGCGATCGCGGCGATCGATCGAGAGGTGCTACTACAATTGAGAATTAAGACGACGGGGACATTTAATACTTTGGCGACTTGAGCAGTACTGCCTGCGTCAGTCGTGCCCGAGGCACCGTCAAATAGCCCCATTACGCCTTCAATGATGGCGCACTCTGCTGTCTGGCTATGGCGATCAAAACATTGCTGGACGTAGCTAGTCGAAGTTAGAATCGGATCGAGATTGCGACAGGCTCTGCCCGTGACATACTGATGGAACATCGGATCGATGTAGTCTGGGCCAACCTTAAAAGATTGTACCGTCTGCTGTCTGCGGCGCAGGGCAGCAAGTAGGGCTAGGGTGACAGTAGTTTTACCGACACCGCTACGTTCTCCAGCGATCGCGATCGACATGTTTGAGGTGTTAGAGTCATCTTGGGTATTGTAAGTCAGGTTTTAGGTTTTAGGCTTTGGGTTTTAGGCTTTAGGGGAAAATGTGGAAGAGGTCTAGTGCTTTAATTAGGCTGCGACTTCAATTTTGATGGTGTTGTTAGCGTTCTTTCTCTGGCTTTGTTGATAAATCTCTGATTTGCGAAGCTTGTCACCAATCGATGCTGCCATTGATACTGCCAAGGCTGGATCGGATTTAACTTTGGCGTATTGTCCAGTTGGTTGGTATCGAGGTACCTAATCGTGGAGTACTGATACACATGCTGTGACTTCAGATTCGGCGGCGGCATCGAGCAGGGTATCGAGCTGAGGTGAGAGTTCTGCCCAGGCTAACTTTGCTTCCCGCGCACAGAAGATTTTCGGGTGTCCGGTGGGTAAGGCAGCTTCGCAATCGATGAGTAATTCTTCGTAAATCTTTTCACCAGGACGTAAGCCTGTGACTTCGATTTTGACATCTTTTTCTGGCACCAATCCGTGCAGGCGGATCATCTGAGCGGCGAGATCGTAGATGCGGACAGGTTCACCCATGTCGAGCAGGAAGACTTCACCACCTTTTGCCATTGCCCCAGCCTGGATTACCAGGGTAGCGGCTTCTGGGATTGTCATGAAGTAGCGGGTGATATCGGCATGAGTGAGGGTAATCGATTTACCAGAGACGATCTGTTCGTGAAAACGGGGCACAACTGAGCCGCTACTGCCCAGTACGTTGCCAAATCGCACCATCGTAAAGCAGGTAGTATGAGTGGGTAAATCGGCTAATCCTTGGAGTACCAGCTCGGCAACTCGCTTGGTGGCACCCATGATATTGGTAGGGCGGACGGCTTTATCAGTCGAGATCAGGACGAATTTCGCTACGCCACAATCGATCGCACATTGAGCGGCAGTCAGCGTACCACTGATATTATTCACCATGCCGGAGATCGGATTTGCTTCAACAATTGGGACATGCTTGTAGGCAGCGGCATGATAGATAATATCTACTTTATATTTCTTGAGGACGCGGGTTAATGCCTGAGCATCAGTGACAGAACCCAAGCAGGCAACCTTATTTAGCAGTGGAAAACTTTCACCCAGCTCCATGTCCATCTGGTAGAGTGCAAACTCGTGCAGCTCATACACCAGCAGCATCTTAGGCTGTTGCTTGGCGATCTGCCGACAGAGTTCTGAGCCGATCGAACCACCACCGCCAGTGACTAATACGACTCGATCGGTAATATCATGATGGAGTAATTCTGGTCGAGCCGCGATCGCTTTTCGTCCCAGCAAGTCCTCAATATCGAGTGACGCAACTTTATTAACAGAAACATTCCCACTCAGCAATTCAGTGATGCTTGGCACCGTTTTGATCGGTACGCCGAGAATTTTTAATCTTTGGGACAGATCCCGTTTGCGCTGATTGTCGAGGGAGGGCATTGCTAATAGAATTTCTTCAAAGCCAACACTGGCTTTGAGCTTGAGCAATTCTGCTGGGGCATAAACTCTCACGCCCTGCACATTTCGCCCTTGGAGATAGGGATTATCATCAACAAACCCGATTAATTTTTTACCACTTTCACCTGCCAAAGCTTGCGCGAGGAAACAACCAGCACTACCCGCGCCATAAATTACTACTCCCCGTGGCGCTAGATCAGTATTTTCTACTTTTTTGCTCTGGCGGATTTTTTGCAGCAGCATCCGCACCCCAAATCTAGAAGAGATCGTCAGAATCAGCGTCAGCATCCCATCGCTGATCAGTACCGAAGCTGGAATTGTTGACACTAACCACAGCTTATCAATCATGGTGATCGTCACACAGCTAGCTAATACTGCCTTGGTAATTGTGACGATAAACTCTCCACCTGTCGATCGTAATACCTGTTGATAAATACCCAAAAACCAGAATAATCCAATTTTGATCGCGATTTCTAGCACCACAAAATTGAACTGAGATCCTAACTCTGTCGAGATTAAGTCGATTCCATACTCAAAGCCAATCGCTGCCATGATCGAAGTCAGGAACAAACTGGTGTCAACCAACGCCATGATTGTATACTTGCGATCGTTGGAAAATGCATTAATAAATTGATCTAGATAGATGTAAAGATCAGCAGAAGCCTTAACTTCTTTATCCTTGAATGGTGTATTAATCATTTACTCAACTTATTTTTTGCGAAATTTCTCAAGCTGTGAAAACTAATCTCATCCAAATATTCAAACGATTTATCTCGCTCGTTGACTCAGACGCTTTGTAAGAGGCTGTTTGAAAAGTTATTTTTGACACCCGTAGTTGGTCTGAATCCCCCTAAATCCCCCTTAAAAAGGGGGACTAAGAATCCGGTTCCCCCTTTTTAAGGGGGCTAGGGGGATTCTCTAGAGTTTAGGCGTAACAAATTTGACT
>JANNDQ010000568.1:0-1506 GCA_031387965.1 Chamaesiphon sp. OTE_75_metabat_567 | reverse complement strand
CATACTCATACCGCTATTCAGCTAATACGTGGCGGGATACTAATCTCTGGCGAAGTCAGACATTAGGATTGCGTCTGCCCGGATTTAGGTTGCTTTTATAGGCTCGTTTTCATCATAGAGACTCCCTGTTAGCCGCAGTGTCACTTGCAATTAGTGTCTGATTCAGCCCTGTTCCCAGCTTCGACCTCCCGAATTCCGAGTCGGGTCATCGTGGGCAGATAAGGATTCACACCTGAGTTTGGTGGGAAGGACTTACACCTTCATCAATCGGATAGTTCAAGCCTTACGGTGCTACATGTTTCGTAGCCAGCTTGGAAGTAATATGTACGGGCTTACACCGTGATTCTTACTTCAACGAATCGCACTAGCTATACTCCACCAGCCCCGCCGTGACCTTACCCTGAAAACATACGCTCCCCAGTAGTCTGTAGCCCAAACAACCAATAGCCGTTATGGGGACACCATCTAATAGTTCATGAATAAGCTTTAAGCAAAGTATAGGAAGCCATTCATTCTTGGTATTATGATGTTGATTCACTGATGTATTAGAAGTTGGGTGCTCTCATGCTATTCATTACAAATCGGGTGCTGCAAGAAGGTCAGACTCCAATGGTTGGTGACATCCCGCAGGTACCAAGAACCGTGAACTTTGATTTGAGTAATAATCAAGCAGAGCAATCAGTTTATCTTTGCCGCCGAAATAATCCTGATAGTTACACCGAAATTGGTGGTCAAACATTTTTATCTGAACTCAAGAATTCAAACGTAAAGGAAATCCTTCTCTTTGTCCATGGCTATTCCAATTTACCAGAGCCAGCTGTTTTCCCGCGAGCAGAAAAATTACAACAATTATTTGATCAAAAAACTTTTGGCCATGTTCTTGTTGTCCCAGTCATTTGGCCATGTGATGGTGGTGCTGGCCAGTTGCAAAACTACTTTGATGATCAGATAGCAGCAGATCATAGTGGTATTGCTTTTGCGCGATTATTCCAAAAGTTCTTGGCTTGGAGAGAAGGTAACAGCACTATAGATAATCCTTGTACTAAGCGGATTAACATTCTTGCTCATTCGATGGGTGCTCGTGTTCTAAGAGAAACTTTTACCAATACTGTTAAATATTTTTTGCCTCAAGGAATGCCATTGGCATTTCGTAATATATTTCTGGCCGCAGCAGATATTGTCAATGAAGCACTAGAACCTGCTCAAGAAGGTAAATATATTTCTCCAGCCGCACGTAACGTGGTCGTCTACTATGCTGCTGATGATCTAGCTATGAGAGCAAGCAAAGTTGCTAATGTAGGTGAAATTGCTTCTCGGCGTTTGGGACACACTGGTCCAGAACACATGGATAAAGTTGACAAAAATGTTTATGCCTTGGATTGTGATGATGTCAATAGTATCTACGATCCACCAGTTGGACATGGTTATTTTGCTGGCGACCCCAGCGGTAATCCTGGTCTTGTATTTGACCATATCTGGAGTTGTATAGAAACAGGAAGAGTCCCA
>JANNDQ010000562.1:0-5631 GCA_031387965.1 Chamaesiphon sp. OTE_75_metabat_567 | reverse complement strand
ACAGCTTTATTGGAAGAATACGAACTTGTCGTGCAATTTACAGAGGGTGGATTAGTAACGATCGATGAATTGTAGATTATTCTGCATCCAAATTGGGGGACAATCATGAACTCCCTCGAACTATTTTCAGGTGCAGGTGGTTTGGCTAAAGGACTGGAATTAGCAGGATTTAAACATTCCGTACTTGTTGAGAGTAATAAACATGCTTATGCCTCTCTGTGTGAAAACTTTGATGCCGAAAAAGTTTTCTTTGGGAATGTCAGGGATTTCAATCTAGAAAGATTAGATAATATCGATCTTGTTGCAGGTGGGCCGCCATGCCAACCATTTTCACTGGGTGGTAAACATCAGGCAGATCGAGATAAACGTGATATGTTTCCGGCGGCAATTCACGCGATCGAGAAGCTGAAATCGGCAAGTTTAAACGGCAACTGGCACTTGGTAAGGACCAACTCGATCGAGCGGCACAAAGCTACCAGTCTCGATCGATCGATATAGAGCTTGAATAATCTCGACATCAATTAGACCTTCGATCCCTGCTGATTCTGGTTCTTTGTCGTTCATAATGCAGTCTGAAAAATGGGCAAACTCGGCTAACAGCTGATTTTGGGGTTCAAAACTCTGCTCCTGAGCTTTGCCATCGTTGGCGGAGCCTCCGCCTTGCGGAATCGTCAGAATGTGCTTAATTGGTCCCCGATTTGAATAAGCCAGCTCCACCCGCAAGTTACCTGCGGTACCAACGACTTGATAGGTTTCGATCCGTGCCGCTCCAAAGCTACAGGTAAAGGTGGCGATTTTGTCTGCGGGAAAGCGCATAATCACAGTAGTCATCTCTGGCACTTCCCGAAAGCGTTCCTCGCCACTGGTAGCAGTGGTTGCAAAAACTGCTATTGGCTCATCCTGAAAGATATAGCGGGCAGCATTGATGCAATAGATGCCGATGTCATCGAGTGTTCCACCGCCGATCTCTTTGTCGAGTCGGATATCACCCTCCTCTGTCTGCTGAGTAAATAGAGAAGTAAAGATTCGCGGCTCACCAATTTGACCCGATTGTACCAGCTCGATCGCTTGTAAATTAGCTGGTTCTAGATGTAATCGATAAGCAATCATCAGTTTGACCTGATTGTCTCTGGCAGCAAAAATCATGTCTTCGCACTCTGCCACGGTGATAGCCATTGGTTTTTCACACAACACATGAATTCCGGCTTTGGCTGCTTTAATAGTATACTCGCAATGGAGATGATTAGGCACTGAAATATACACAGCATCGATATCTCCACTATGCAACAACTCATCATATTGTTCATAAGCATAGTGATGTTTAACGCCATACTTTTGAGCCAGTTCTGCTCGTTTATTCGCATCGCCAGATACCAGCGCAACTAGCTCAGAATTTTCAGCATCAGCAAAAGCAGGTAGAGCATCAGACTGTGCAAATGCACCTAAACCCACGACTGCGTAACGAATTTTAGTAGCTGAGGTATTCATCACTTGACTATCGATCATTTTATCATTCCTCCAAAACTGTCAACTGATTTAAGCTGCTAATTGGTCATCGTCGGATATATTAATTAAGCTGCTCATCGATCGATCGAAAGATCTTTTCGCCTCATTTGTAGGGATGGCAATCCAGCCTACTGCCAGCAGTTTTTGGCAAGTTGCCCACCCCCGCGAACCGGATAGAATCGGATAATCTGGCACACAAAGTCCCGGGAAAGCGGTATGAGGTTTCCACGGATGATACGGCTCTAGTCGCAGGTGTAGAGCTAATTTTCCATTACTACCAAACTTAGGAATCCAACATAATTGTCCAGTCATTTAAGAGTCCTCTTACTTCTAGCTATCAGTTTACTCAAACATACTTTTTATTAACTGTATCAAAAGTGATAGTTTTGTAGCTACGACCTCAAGTCACAATCTAGACAACATAGTTAATAAGAGAGACTGTGTAGGAATAATCCTCAACAGTCCCAGAACCTAAATAGTTATGAAAAATTTAGCTATTTAGCTTGTGCTGCAAGTTGTGCTTGAAGCTGACTTTTTGCAGCCTTAAATTGAGTAGCTAATTGCTCCTGCTGATCATCGCTACAACTGCTCTTAATCGCCGCAAACATCTGACTTTCTTCTTGGCGAACGTGAGCCATCACAGCAGTCTTCAATCGCTCGACTTTAGACTTGAAGTCAGGAGCTGAAGCATCTAGAGATTTGATTTCTTCGAGCATCACTTTCATCTGAGCTTGCTCTTCGTAAAGTTCCTGGGTCTCTGGATAAAATGAGCGGACGGCAGGATAAACAACTTGTTCCTCTGCTGCTGAATGAACAGATAAATCCTTGTAGATTTGTCCAAAATATTCTTCGATTTTTTGGGGATCGTTACTTTCTTCAATTTGCTTAAATAGCATACTGACTTTATTGTGATCCATCATAATTATATCTGTAATGTTCAGATCAGACTTGTCGCTGTTTTGAGTAACAACACTCCCAACAATCCCCGAAAATGCTGCAACCGAATCCTGTACCCGCGCCCAGATCCCTTGCTTGGCTTCTTGTCCGGTGAGTTCGCGGACACCGAGGACTTCTAGTACACCTTTGAGCTGCTCCTCATGAGCGCGGTTCTCGAAGTTGAGCGTATTCAGAGGCGTAATCGCCGCTTCGACATCAGCACCGACGACTTGAGCCGCCTTGTGAACTAATACACCTGACATAAATTGCTGGTGTTTGAGCATTTCTTGCTGAGCAACTTTTTCGTACAGCGACAGCTCGGAACCATCCATTAAATTAGTAACTTGTTCCACCATCATCGTTACTGATGCTTTGGGTTCACCCACCACACCATACTGAACGCTAATGGTATCTAGAATGCCGAGATTTTTACGATCGTCTGCGAGCATATCGCCCAGTCTGTCTCGGATCTCTTGGTCGGTACAGGCAGAAATCAGCTTTTGCTCATTAGCAATCAGCAAGTTCTGCATTTCCTTAATATCAGCTAGCTTACCAGCAATTGCTGTACGTTTTGAATCTTCTAATGTGATAGACATTATTGTTTTCCTTGCTAATGAACTCTCTCTCTATCCCATTAGCATAAAAGATCGAAAATCATAGCTCATCCATCCAATGATAGATTTCAAGGATCTATCTTTTGGGAGAGTGAGTGTTGAAATATTTAGCGGTCATTTAATTTAACAGTCGATCAATCTTTTTGTAACCATTCAAAAGATGGATGAAAAATAATAATATTTGCGTTAAGAGTTTGATAATAAAAACCAACAGCTAATTTTTAGATGAGTCCGATAGTAGTCGATTTGAGTCAATGCTTACCAATCAAATGGGGTAGAAGATCCCTCCCTTAATTTAGCTCGATCGATTGAGTACTTTCTAGCAAGTCAACTGTTATTATCCAGAGATACAATTTTTAAATACAACAGGATAACAATTGTGATTAAGGGAAAAGATATTATTGGTAGACCGATTATTGCCCACGATTCTGGCGAAAAAATTGAGACAGTCATCGATCTGATCTTCGATTTCGATGGACAGTGCTTATTAGGCTTTTTGGTCGATCCCGGTGGCTGGTTAAGCAATCCCAAAGTTTTGCCGCTGTACCTAGTCCACAAGATCGAAGCTGACGCAATTGTGATTCCCTGGAAGGATGCGATCGCTCCGGCAAGTACCTACGCTACGATTAGTGATGTGCTAGCCCAAAATGGTCGGCTCGATGTTCGCGCTGGGATTCTACCAGACCTGTATTTTGATCAAGATACTGGTGATATCGAAAACCTCTCAGGATCTCACTCTACCTATTGACTCGCACCCAACTCTCAAAACTCATCCATTTGAGAGATATTAATATATGTAACGAATTGATAAGGTAGTGACAGATTGATGGATTGACACCGAGTAAAGCTACAGCCAACTTTTCAAACAGGCTGTAATCTTTACCTCGGAGCATCGATTTATCGCTCACAACCACAAGATTTTGGAGTAATTATCATGGCAAGTTCTACCAAAGTAACTATCGAGAATGATCGCAACGCATGGCGCACAGGCTTCACCCCTCAGGCTGAGATCTGGAATGGTCGCTTTGCAATGCTTGGATTTGTAGCTGCGCTTCTGACTGAATGGATTTCTGGTCAGGGTGTTCTACACTTTTATAACTTAATGGAAACAGTTGTACCGAATATTCGTTAGAGGGTGTTTGAAAAGTCAAATTTGTTACGCCTAAACTCTAGAGAATCCCCCTAGCCCCCTTAAAAAGGGGGAACCAGATTCTTAGTCCCCCTTTTTAAGGGGGATTTAGGGGGATTCAGACCAACTACGGGTGTCAAAAATAACTTTTCAAACAGCCTCTTAGGCTGCAACAGATCGCTGCTGGGAAGATTCGCGATTAGCATTATTGCCAATCGCGAATCTTTGAGGTAGAGTTAGCTTTACTTACTCCCTATACGATCGAGTTAGGCTGTATCATGTCATTGGCATTCGCGTAGCGTCTGCCTCAGCAGAAGCCTACCGGAGGTAATCGTAATGCTTGTTCAGTTTTTACCAGCTATCTCTAAAGTGGTGTTCATAATTTGTCTTTCACTGGGCTTATTAAGTTATGCACTATCCACTTGGAAAATGCTCCAAAGAGATTGGATTCATCTCCAACGATTACACCAAATTCCCTGTAGCCGCTGCGACTTCTTCACCGGAGAATATAATCTCAAATGTACTGTTCATCCGACTAAAGCGTTGAACGAAGCTGCCATTGGATGTGAGGACTATCAAGCTGCTAAATTTTCAAAACATTCCTGGTGAGGTTCCTATTGCTCGAATTCAATGATCGTTATTTTAATCGGTATAAGTGGTAGTGGTAAAACCAGCGTTGGTACAGCATTGAGCGAGCTAACTGGCTGGTTTTTTGTTGATGCAGATGACTATCATTCACCTGAAAATGTTGCTAAGATGTCTCGCGGTGAGCCACTTGATGATTCAGATCGGCTCCCGTGGCTAAATGTTTTGCGCGAATTAATTAGGGTACGAATCGATCGATCTGAGGATACGATCTTGGCTTGCTCTGCTCTCAAGAAATCTTATCGTTCGCTCCTCTCAGCAGGAGGAGCGCAGCTCAATTCATCCGGTAGTTCCGATGTTAATTTCGTCTATCTTCAGGTATCACCAGAGATCCTGGCGGCGCGACTACAGCACCGAAGCGGCCATTTTATGCAACTGTCAATGCTCGACAGTCAGCTGGAAACTTTGGAAGAGCCAACAGCCGATGAAGCAACGATTGTGCGGGTGCAGACGGAGACATCACCTGAAGCCCTGGCTATCTATATTTATCAAGAGATCCTCTAAATCTGTATTTGAATTCCCCCCTACTTGACGATCGATAAATCGATAGCTATTATTAATAAGTAAGTGATTACTTATTAATCTCTCCAAACAACCACTTCGCTCCATCATCCGAGGATAGCTATGTTTAAAGTTTCTCCTGTACTGGCGATCGGTTCGGCAGTATCAATCTTGTCTGCTAGCGTTGCTTTCGCCCAGGTACCAAATATTGAAGGTGCCTGGAAAATGTCAATAGCTGGCGAAAAGAGTCTAGCACCCACATACACATTGATTCAAAAAGGTACTGACCTCACAGGGATT
>JANNDQ010000527.1:0-13535 GCA_031387965.1 Chamaesiphon sp. OTE_75_metabat_567 | reverse complement strand
GTGACTGTACCACCTGTAGCCGGAATTAATTGGAGAATCGTGCGGGAGAGGGTACTTTTGCCGCAGCCAGATTCGCCCACGAGTCCAAAGATCTCCCCTTCGTAGAGTTCAAGCTGGATATCATCGACGGCTTTGATGATTTCGGTTTTGGCATTGGTTAAGAGCCGTTGGAGGAAGCTGGCTTCGATCGTGTAATATTTTTGGAGTCGATCGAGGGTGAGGATCGGTTTGCGACTAGTGAGTGCGGCAGCGGTAGGCTCGGCAACCTGGTCATTTGCCTGAACGTGGAGAGCCGATTTGAGTAAGATTTTGGTGTATTCAGCCTGAGGATTTCCAAAAATTTGGGCGACAGTGCCTTCTTCTTCTTTGCGTCCTTGATTCATCACGACAATTCGATCGCAATACGTCGCGATCGTGGCAAGATCGTGGGAAATCAGCAGCAGTCCCATTTCTCGTTCGTCACACAACCGCATCAATTCTCGCAAGATTTCTGCTGATACCCGCACATCTAGACTCGTTGTCGGTTCATCGGCAATAATTAGCTTGGGATTGAGCAATAAAGCTAGCGCGATCGCCACCCGCTGGCGCATTCCACCGCTGAATTCATGGGGATACTGGTTCCACCGTTCTGGCGGGATTTTGACGGCTGCTAGGGTGTCTAGAGCGCGTTGTTTGGCTTGCTGTTTAGTGAGGTTGGGTTCGTGTGCCTGGAGTGTTTCGAGACAGTGATTGCCGATGGACATTAGGGGATCTAGCCGTGTCATCGGATCTTGGAAAATCAAGCCGACTACTTCGCCCCGAAATTGCCGCAAGGCTTCAGGATTTAGATCGGGGATAGATTTTCCCTCAAATAAAATGTCACCCTCAATCCGTGACTGCTCTGGGAGTAAGCGCATGATTGCTTTGCCCAGAGTCGATTTACCACAGCCAGACTCACCGACAAATCCAATCTTTTCGCCCGCAGCTAGTTGGAAGGAGACATCTTCAATCGCGTTGACTACTTGCTGCTGTGATGCTGCTTGAGGATAAGTCACCCAGAGGTTTTGGACGCTAAGTAATGGTTGGGACATAGGGGTTGGGATAATCAGGGTATCTTTAAGCTTGAGATCGATCGCATTTACGCATCAGATAGGCAGCAGCAAAATCGCCATTCGGGTGTTGGGAGAGGAGATCGGCGAAATCAAACACTCGTTGAGCCATTTCAACACCGACTTTATCAATCACGGCTTGGCGTTCAAGTTCTTTAAGAGCATTGGCACGAACTTGTGCCTGCCAGACACCTGAGAAGATCTGGGCGATATTTGTATCGAGCTGGAGCTGTTCGAGTACAGCCCATTCGCCGCGATCGCACCAAATCCCCCCACAAGTAAGACAATGTTCAAGGTAAAATGGCTGTTTCAAGCTTACCTTTCCTCTTGCCATGATACAACCACATCCTGGACAAGGTGCTGCTTTAACATCGAATTCACTTGGAACGTAGGGAAGATGATAATTTTTTACCAAGACATCGGGGTTGACAGGAGTATTTGGGCGTTCCGATCTCCAGGTTTGATAGTTGTGTCCAGAAATCCAGTCGCCCTCGCAGTTCTGGCAATGTTTCGTCAGCAGCATGTCACTGAGGATTCCATTTGCTAGCTCAGATTTACATTTAGGACAATTCATTGAAGTGGTGGATGGTGGATGGTGGATGGTGGATGGTGATTAAATACTTATCACAGCTTGACAATATTGAAGCAGTAGATCCAGTTTAGATTGATAAGCTTGACGGCGTTGCTGAATGGTGGTGGGATTGCGGGCGGCGGCAATAAACATCGCGTCGATCGGCAATAAGCGGAGTAGTCGATGGCTCTCAGTCAAATATGATCGCATTTTACCAGCGATCGGATCGGGCAAGAGATCGACGTTCTGGGGGAGGATCTGGGTTTCAAAGAACTCGATGCTTTCACGGAGGCTGATTTGCAAGTCGGGGACAGAATCAGACGGCAAATTAGAGAGTCGGGTAAATAATTGTTGCCACATTAAAATCTGTTCGGTTGGCAACATAAATAAGTTAGTTAGAATAGAATATATCTGTAAATAATTTTACACTTCTTTATAGAACGAGCAGACGCTGCATCTCTAGCTCCTATACCTAAAGCCATGACTATCCCCATCTCTATTTCCGCTGACGATATTGACGATGTTGCTGTCGTGAGTGCATTTAGCGATACATTCACATACAGTTGTGAGATTCCTGAATGGCTACAACAGTGTTTAGATGGGGAGAAACATGATGATCCGACGATCGATGCCGATAGACAATTAATCAAGAATGCCTTTCAATTTGCTTACGATCTACATGGCGATCAAAAGCGCAAGTCGGGGGAACCTTATATCTGTCATCCGATCGCGGTGGCTGGATTGTTGCGAGATTTAGGTGGTGGTGCGGCGATGATGGCGGCAGGCTTTTTGCATGATGTCGTCGAAGATACGGAAATCAAAATTGATGAGATTGAAGCCAGATTTGGGCGGGAAACAGCACATTTAGTTGAAGGTGTAACTAAGCTGTCTAAGTTTGAGTTCTCTAGTAAAAAAGAGCAGCAAGCGGAGAACTTTCGGCGGATGTTTATTGCGATGGCGCAGGACATTCGGGTGATTGTGGTCAAGTTAGCTGATAGATTGCATAATATGCGGACGCTCGATCATTTACGGATCGAGAGACAGCAGGCAATTGCCCAAGAAACCCGCGATATTTTTGCGCCTTTAGCAGATAGATTAGGCTTAGGGCGGATTAAATGGGAACTCGAAGATTTATCCTTCAAATACATCGAAGCCGAAGATTATCGTCGCATTCAAGATCTGGTAGCAGAGAAGCGCACCGCCAGAGAGGGGCGGATTGCCAACGTCAATGAGATGATCCGTCATCGACTCGATCGCGCTAATATCAAGTATGTAGATATCAGCGGCAGACCAAAACATCTGTACAGTATCTACCAAAAGATGCGATATCAAAAGAAAGAATTTAGCGAGATTTATGATCTAACTGCAATCAGAATTATTGTCGAATCAAATCATGAGTGCTATCTGGCTTTAGCTGAAATTCACGATGCTTTTAAACCAATTCCAGGTAGATTTAAAGATTATATTGGCTTGCCAAAAAACAACCGCTACCAATCACTCCACACTACCGTTGTCGGATTTACAGGCACACCACTAGAAGTCCAGATTCGGACATTAGAAATGCACAATGTTGCTGAGTACGGAATTGCGGCTCATTGGCGATACAAAGAAACGGCGAAGTCAGAAGTCGGTAAATCAGAAGCAGAGAAAATAGATAAAGCAGTCACTCCCCCTCGACGAACAGAAGTTGATGAAAAATTTGCGTGGCTGCGGCAACTATTAGAATGGCAAAATGATGTCAAAGATGCGATCGAATTTGACGATCATCTCAAGGATCATTTGCTTGAACGCGATGTTTATGTCTTCACCCCCAAAGGTGAAGTCGTTTCCCTCCGGCAAGGATCGACAGCAGTTGATTTCGCCTACCGGATTCATACCGAAGTGGGGAATCACTGTGCCGGAGCCAAAGTTAACGAGCGGATTGTCCCGTTATCTCGGACCCTCCTGAATGGGGATATTGTCGAGATTATTACTCGCGAGAACAGTCATCCCAGCTTAGACTGGCTCAATTTTGTTGTTAGCCCAGGCGCGCGCAACCGGATCACTCAATGGTACAAGCGATCGAATCGAGATGAAAATGTGGCTAGAGGTCGAGAACTATTGGAGCGAGAACTGGGCAAAAATGGCTTAGAAGCCCTGCTCAAGTCCGAACCGATGCTGGCAGTTGCTCAGCGGTGTAATTACATCACTGTCGAGGATTTACTCGCAGGCTTGGGCTATGGTGAAGTTAGTCAAAAGATGGTTGTTAATCGTCTCCGCGAGATGGTTAAAGCCCGTGAGACTCCAACTGTTGAGCTACCGCCAACAACCGCACCCAAACCAACTACCCCTCAAAATAGTGAGTTCCCAATTCTGGGAATTGAAGGGCTACTGCACCATTTAGCAGGTTGTTGTAGTCCGATTCCCGGTGAACCGATCATTGGCATCGTCACCCGCAATAGCGGTATCTCAGTTCACCGTCAAGGTTGCGTTAATGTTGAGCAGATGGACGGGAATCGATTATTGCCGATTAGCTGGAATACTCAAGTCACCAAGGAGAAGCCGCGTACTTATCCAGTTAGCGTACAATTGGAGGTATTAGATCGGGTTGGTGTCCTCAAAGATGTCTTGTCTCGCTTAACCGATCACCGAGTTAACGTGCGTTCGGCTAATGTAATCACTCACTATGCCAAACCAGCGCTGATCGATCTGTCGATCGAAGTTAGTGACAAACCACAGTTAGAACGCTGTTTTGCTCAGATCAAACAGATGAGTGATGTCCTCAATATTCGCCGGATTACCCAAACTGAAAATTAATTATGATTATTGATGAATCCATGCAAAATGCGATCGCTGGTGGGCTAGCAATTGCCATTTCAATCGGTGCTATGCTGATGATGTTTAGTACCGTTTGGACTACTAAAAAGAAGTAGCTAAACATCAAGCTTCTAATCCTGATTACGGGCTTGGGAGTACTGATTAGTGCTGTATTCGCTGCGATAGATATCTTGAATTTGAGATAAAGATTCTGGGTTTGGGAGAATTTTTCCCATCGCTTCAAGGTCGCGAAGAATATAATTGAGCTGATTAGAGATCGAACTAATTGACACTGACGACTGGCGATCTAGTTCGCGACTAGCTTGCAAAAAATGTAGCCGCATTTGCCAAGTAGTATGACTAGGATGCTTATTAAGATATTCTAATACCGCTTGACGACTAATCATATCTATTACCCAACTAGTTTGATTACTCCTATTGTCTCGCGATCGTCGGTGATTATGTCGATATCTTAACAGTTTTGTCGCTATTCTAATAATTTAATCGATAGCCAATCTTGCGAACAGTCTCGATGGGATCTGGATGTCCGAGCTTTTTGCGGAGTGACAATACGTGACTATCCACGGTGCGCGGATTGTCAATCTCAATATCCCAAGCGCGTTTGAGCAGTTCGCTCCGATGAACTGGACGACCATTTGCTTGAGCCAAAACATAGATCAAACTAAATTCCTGCGGACTGAGATCGATCGATCTATCTCTCAGATAAACACAGCGTCGAACTAAATCGATGCGTAACTCGCCACAAGTTAAATCGGTAGGAATGGTTGCTACCATCCGCGTCCGCCGGAGTAACGCCGCCACCCGTGCCAAAAATTCCGGCATTCCAAACGGTTTCTTGAGATAGTCATCGACTCCAGCCTCTAGCGCAGTGACTAAATCGATATCGCGAATTCGCGCCGATAGCATCAAGATCAGCGAATTACCTTTGGGGTATAGCCATTTGACAAATTCGATCCCTTCACCATCGGGCAAATCTGAATCAACGATCGCCAATTCTGGCAGCTGCTGTTCACAAGTTTGGTAGGCTTGGGCTAGAGTTGGTGATTGTTGTACCTGATAGCCAGCTTGATGAAGATGCCAAGCTAGGAGCGATCGTAAGTTGTGATTGCCTTCAACAATGTGAATTTGCACACTTTATGCGGATATAGTTGTGGGGTTTTGATCGGATTCTCTAGAAAATTGGAACATCAATAACAGGTTAGCAATCTAAATTATATCTACTTTGAATCTTCAAATAGTTAATCTATCCATCAGCTACATCCACTGATCTAGATCCGGTAAACGGGTGTTTTCCGTATGGTGATCCCGCAAGATTTTAGAGTAAGGTGTACTTATGTCAGATCCAGCGATTTTGATATATCCTATTTAGTATGTCGAGGGATTAAGCCATGCTGCAAACTATCGAAACGATCGGGCACTACCAAAGAATTACTGATGCTTTAGTCGAAATGTGGCATCGAGGCTACCGCTTCGACGATCTACGGCTATATCTAGATGGATACTTAGCTGCATTGAGGAGTACCAACGTGCTAGAGAGCTATCAAATCAATCGACTAGAAGAGGAAGCGATGCGCTACGTTTACGATCCTTCAAACTTTGAGCGAGTCGAATTGCAGCGACAACCAGACTATCGTTAAATTAATTAATATCCCCAAAATCCATTGGCACACGATTCGAGTAAAACCGTTCAGTTTTTCTTTAAAATGTCCTTGCGATCGCGAATTGCTGAAAATCCTTACTATCGGTTTCAGTCTGCATTTGAGATTGCTGTCGCCGCTGATTTGGGGATACAAATTGATGTTAACCAAGCTAGTGTGGATGATTGGCTGCGATTGCCAGGGATTTCGATCCATCAGGCTCGTCAATTAGTTAACCTCAGTCAGGCTGGGGTTGCTTTTTATGCGATTTCAGATCTTGCCGCCGCGCTGAATCTACCGATTCAGCGGCTACAGTGGTTAGCACCAGTCTTGAGTTTTCAGTATTACGATCCAGTATCTGCTTTACCGTCTGTTTCGATTAATCGATGTACGGCAGCTGAACTAGTCCAGATTTCCCAGATCTCACCAGAGTTAGCAGCAGAGATAATTAGTCAGCGTGAACAGGGTGGTAAGTTTACAAATTTGGTTGATTTTCAACAACGGTTGAGATTGTCTGGTGCATTAATTGGCGAATTAATGCACTATTTGCAATTTTGAGTTAAGGCGGAGATCTTTACCCCCCCAACCCTTTTTATAGATCCCATGGGCTATGCTTATTGACCCCAAAGCACTCGGAAGATACTGGCATCTTCGGGATTCACTTCAACCATCAAATCTCCACCTCGTCGTCCGACATAATCTTTCGCCCCATAGTTTACCCTCCAGACCCAGCTACTATCCTGAGAGTGCTGAGTGAGGCTAATGATGCTCTGCATGACATCCACATTCAATTCGCGGGCGCGTTTATTGGCAGCGGCGATTACCCGTGCTGCCGTAATGGCCACATCATCTTGAAGCACATCTGAACTTAATACTGCACTCATGGTTAATCTCCAATATATAAACTCAAAATCAACGCCGTATCCCCAACCTCGCTAACCTGTCCATTCGGCTCAATCCAGTAGACTTTTGCCTGAGAGATGACAAATTCACCTACATAAGTAGCTTCTTTCAGATCGGGGTCGTCTCTCACAGCTCGCTTATCAGTTTCACCAGGTTCTTGAAGATAATTGCCTCCAGTATTCGGATGAGTATGAAATGATGCAATGATCGCTACCCCTTCAATTTTACACCCTTGGTGAGGCGGCACCAATATGCTGTGCCGATCGCCGACGGCCCACCGCACAACACTAAAATTTCCTTGAGCATCTTTCAAAACAAAGCCGCCTTCTTCGTGTCCACCAGTCAATCCAGGATTAGAGTTTTCCCAAGCTCGTTTTAATTGTGCACAAACTAGCGGATCGTTCAAGATGTCTTTGTATCTCTGGTTCATGGGCTGGCACGTCTAAAAGATAGCTTTGGGAAAGGGAGGGCTGGGGTGAAGTATGGATCTCCGCATCATATCCAATAGAGACGAGATTGTCTCGCAAGTTGCTAAATCGACTGTAACGCCGCCACCAGTCGATCGTTTTCAGCCACCGTCCGCACCGCTACCCGAAAGAATTTATCCCCCAATTCAGGAAAACTCATACAGTCTCGAATTAAAATCTGATGCTGTTGCAGCAATTGGGTTTGCAGCTGTGTCGCCGATCGATCTGAGCGCACCAGGATAAAGTTTGCAGCCCCAGGCTGAGGGTGTAATCCAGATATTTGCTCCAAACCCTCAAATAACCGTCTGCGAGCGGGTGTGAGCCAATCCCATGTGAGCTGTTGAAACTCAGTATCGGGAAGCACTGCCATTGCCGCAGCAGCAGCTAGAGTATTGACGGGCCAAGGATCGCGCCAGCTTCTCCACTGCCGGAGTCGATCGGGGTGAGCAATACAGTAGCCGAGCCGCAATCCTGGTAAACTGTAGAACTTAGTGAGCGATCGCAGGATCACCAGATTGGGATAATCGCCAATCATTGGGATCAAACTTTGCTGCTCAGAGGGCGGTAAGAAGTCCATGAAAGACTCATCAACTACTACTAGGTCAAATTCCGACAAATACGGCAAAATAGTCGCCTGAGCGTAAATCTGCCCAGTTGGATTGTGGGGATTGTTAATAATCAATCCTAGGGCATGAGGAATTTCAGTTGGCAGATGGCGGAGCGCGAAATCTAGATCCCCAATTGAGCCATCGCCCACGATCATCGATTTGGCAATGATTCGAGTACCGAACGTTTGGAGCGATCGAAAATAGTCCCCAAAGGCTGGTGTAGGGATGATCGTGGCGTTAAGTTTAGAAAATTCTAGCGCAGCCCAAGTTAATAGTTCCGCTGCTCCATTGCCCGGTAAGACCCAATCGGGGGCAATATTATGGTGATGTGCGATCGCCTGACAGAGTTCGGGATAATTAGGATCGGGATAACTAGTCAGAGCGTCTATTTGCAGCTTAATGGCAGCGAGTGCCGACGGCGGGGGGCCGAGCGGACTGATACGGGCCGAAAAATCTAAAATCAGAGAGGGGGGACATCCAGCGACTGTAGCTGCCCAGTTCGGGTTCCCCCCATGTTGTGGTCGATTCAAAGAATATTTCCGAATGTAACTTTAGTTAAACTAGTCGTCTTTGCTCTCGGACACTTTGTCTTTAAATAGTTTACCAGCGGAAAATGCTGGCACTTTAGTTGCGGGAATTTCCATTTTCTCACCAGTTCTAGGATTACGACCTTCGCGCTTCTGACGATTTCTGGGTTCAAAGGAACCAAATCCTACCAAAGTCACCTTGTCGCCTTTGGATACAGCTTCCATGATTGCTTCCAATGCTGCTGACAATACAGTATCAGCTTGCTTTTTGGTTACGCTAGCTGTTTCAGCTACTCTATCGACTAATTCACCTTTATTCATGTGTAGATCTCCGTTATTGGTTTGATTGATGGACTGACACCACAACACAATTGTAGCTGGTGTCATGCTCGTAGCAAGTAAAAAAGTTGGACTTTAGGTCTGAAAACGGCTCAGTGACACGTTAACTTTCCTATGCGATCGAATATTACAGCACTTTTAGTAACTTGACGGACTACCTGCGTAGGTATAAATAACCAGTCTAGTTTGCTAGAAAGTTGCTGAAACTCTCATGCGATATTACTTCCACTGCATTATTCTAGTATCAACAAGCCCAATCTGGATCGCTGAAAGCTTTAATTTATGTTGATTTTCGTTATTTTGCGTAAAATTTCACCAAAAACAAGGGTCTGGAGTCCAGAAATGCGGGTTCAGAACTAATTTCTAGTTCTAAATTCAACATTACCAGACATTCCAGACCCACAGAATTGGAGCCGTTGGCATAGCCTTTCAAATGGAGCTACCGTGTATAGAACCCATTTGAGATCTTTTTAGATCCTAGTGAAGGAGGGTAGGTTTTGTTTAAGATCGAACAGTAACATCGACATTAGATTGCATAAACCTACCCCTACAGACCCGTAGAATGGATGATAGCCGACCGTAGGGGCGGGTGTCTTGTCGTTTTTTTATTCGGGGGTAACCCAAGAATAAAAACGCCGATTTATGCTAATAATTGTCGCCTAACACCATCATCTTCCAACAAAACCCGCCCTCCCCCACTAGAAGATCTCAAATGGTTCAAAACCAGACCGCGAATCTATTTTCCAATCAACAGTCTAGTATCAACACCAGGCGTGTAATTTACTTGACCTCTGTTGTCGTTGAGAATTTGCGGAGTCAGTAAGACGACCACTTCTTGACGTTGGTTAGTTTTGTTGGTGCTGCGGAACAGAGCGCCGAGAATCGGGATATCACCTAAGATTGGTACCTTAGAGACGCTAGTACGATCGGATTCTTGGATGATTCCCGATAGAATCAGAGTCTGACCATCACGTAAGCGAATTTCCCCAGAGTTCAATGTCCGTGACTGCAAGAGCGCGATATCACCATCTTGAGTTGCTACTGTACTACCGATCGAGGATACAGTAGGTACAACCCCGACGGAAACATAGCCATTATCATCAATCCGATTGACCAAGATATCTAGACTCAAACCAGCTTGCTTAATGATTGGCTCTCTGGTACTAGTTGTGGCACCTGTGCCAGCAACAGTGTTGATTTTAAATCCACCAAACACATCTTGAGTCAAGTTAACAGTCGATTTTTGACCTTCTTGAACTACCAAAGTAGGATCGGTCAGGATCTTGCCGTTACCGCTGATAATTTGAGCTTGGAGAGTTGAGAGAAATTTGCTAGGAACTTGATAGTTAGTAGGCAAGGCGTAAGTATTGATCTGCCGCGTTGGGACATTTGTATTAAATATTGTTGGCGTAGCAGGAGTAATAATCGCACCAGTAGGACTGATTACGGCTGGTGTCGCAGCTTTAATGACTCCTCCGGGCGGAACAAGTGCTCCGTCATCTTGACTTCTGGCAAATCCGTCATTAGCTTCGACTGTATTGGTAACCCCTGGCTGGAAAGGATTAGCTTCTGTACCAAAGTTTGGACGAGGAATATTACCATTACCATTAGCCTGACCAAAAGACTGACCGCTCAAGCTAGCATTAGGCGAATAATCAAGGAAAGTCTGATTACCACCAGGTAAGCTAATTGCACCAGTGGGAGTACCATTGATCAGATTGTTAATTTGACCATTGGTGGCAGGCGTAGAGCCACCGTAGTTATAAGCTGCTGCACCTTTATCAACGGAGAGGAAACCATCACCGACCTTGAAGGACAAGCTATTGTTCATCAAGTTCGCGTTGGAGAGGTTGACATCAACGATTTTGACATTGAGGGCAACTTGGCGACGACGAGCATCTAGTCTGGTGATCATTGCTGATGCTACTTCGACTTTCCGCGCAGTACCGACTAAGGTAATTGAGTTGAGACGTTCATCGACGTTGACAGCTAGCCCACGTAGTAAAGTAGGTGCATTAGCTGTAGTGATGCTAGTAATCCCGACTTGGATGGACTTCTTAATGCTGGTTTGGCTGATTTCCCCAACTTTGAGAGTTTCTGATGTTGTGGTCTCTTGGGGAGTTCTTGCTTCCGCACCTTGGGAAGCTAAGAATGCGGCAGCACCAGATGCTGAAATTTGGTTAACTCTTAAAGTTCGGACAACATTTTCCTGAATTGAGTCAGGTAATTTTGGCCCGACAAAAACAGTTCTGCCGACGCGAACAGCTTCGTAACCACTCATTTTCAAGACATAGTTAAATGCACTTTGAACTGGCTCGTTGCGGAGATTGAGCGTGATTTTTGGTTCAGCTTTGGGAGTAGTAGCTGCTGCGTTATTTTTATCATCAGGATTAGTAGCCATGTACGCCAAGTTGAGACCAGAAGTCTGAACTAGGATTTCTAGTACTTCCCGAATTGGAGCATCTTTTAGTGCCAGTTTAGGGACATTTTTATCAGTACCCAAATCGACAGTATTAGAAATTGTTGCATCCAAATTGGAGACGCTGATATCGCCGACTGGTGGTGCAACAGCGCGAGGCATATTGGGAGTTTGGAGTCCGACCCCAGGGGTGGCGGTGACACCATCGATGGTGATCCGAGGATTAGGAACGAGAGGCTGTTGATTTGGGGGTGGTGGTGGGGGTGGTGTTTGGGCGAGGAGATCGCTGCTGGGATCTTGGCTCTTTAGTTCAGCAGGTGCTGCTGAAGCGTTGACAGTAGCTGCGGATAGGGCGGCAACTGCGCTACCCATGACAATACTAGTAATAATCTGTTTACGTTTGCTCACTTTTAAATCTCCTACTCCAGGAAAATATACGGGGTTTAATTTAAGTTGTCAGTTAGCAGTAATTAAGATGAGGGATAGTCCCTCTAACTGTTAACTATTTTTTAGCTGGTGGGGGTGGGGGTGGTGCCGCAGCCGCTAGCTCAGCAGGGCTGAGGGGAATCAACGCCTGAATTTTAAATGAGGTTTGAATAGAAGCTTCAGGGACGGGAATGAGTTTTCCTTGTGCGTCTACTACTATCTTCTGAGTTGTCTTGTCCACATCCGCCTTAAAATCTTTAACAATCAATAATTGATCCAATCTTTCGATCGTGCGTAAGATTGATTGCACTTGTTCAAAGTTGCCTTTGACACTAATACTTACACCTTTCCGCTTGATTTTATTATTCAAAGCTGTACCGAACGAACTGTCTGTGACGATCGCCGCACCACTACTACCAGTACCAGCTACAGGGGTATCTGGTGAGAATTTTTGCAGTTGTCCCTGGCGGATGTTGATTAGTTTATTCAGATCTAGGAGCAATGTGTCTAGCTTTTTATCACTAGCAAATAGTCCGGTGACTACTTGTTTTTGGGCATTAGCGCGATCGAGACTTTGTTCAGCAGCCGCAATTTTGATCGCGTTGTCCTTACGCATCTGAATCTGATTTTGGGTTTCAGCTAGTTTAGTTTCCAGTTCCTGATTTTTGGTCAGTTGTGGTTGTAAAGTACTGACAAATACATATCCAGCAACACCAATTCCCGCAGCTGCGACACACAGACCAATCACGGTTGGACTAAACGTAATTCCAAACACCGACGGGTATGTTGGCGGGGAAATAAAAGAGGTATTACTTACTAAATCGCTTTCGATTAAATCGCTACTAAATGTCATGGTTTGACAACCTGTTGTTGTTGGATACTTTTGAGTCTAGTTACTAAGCCGACAGCACCTTTGCGTTCCAATTCACGGATCAGATCCGCTGCGGGAACTCGGATGAGTGAAGTTTGAATCTTGTACTCAACTGCTCTGGGTAACTCTAGTCGAGCGGGTTTCTGGGCTGGATTTAGAGGGTCTACCGGAGTAGCTGTCTTACTTTCAAGCCTAGTTACCGCAACAGCTGGCATCAAACTGGTACTGAGTAACTGAGTTTCATCAGGATTGAAGAAAGCTGATTGCTTGAGTGTCAAGATAAAGTTATTCACTTCATCAAAAGATTTGGCAGTACCGACAATATCTAGCTTAGTAGTTGGTATCTCTGCCGCGATCGCCCCTGATGGTACAATTGGAGCCTCTGCTGGGGCTGCTGCTGTGCCAGACTTAGGCGGCATCTTAGCGGCGAGTGAGGCTTCTAGTGTTGGATAGGTTGTGACCTCACCAGGCTTAGTTGCAGCAGCAGCGGCTGGTTTGGCTTCAGGATCGGGCACAGTAGAAATCTTGGCAATCACACCACCCTTGGCTGGTACAGGTGCGGGAGGCGCGGCTGCGGCTGATGGCGTAAATTTAATCTCACTCTGAGTCACACTATCAATCTGGACACCTTGAGGAATGCTCTCGTGTAAATCCTGAAGCACAGCTGACCAGGGCTGAACTTGATTGAAATCGCCAGCTAGAGCTTGGCTTTCACCAGTAACTTGAGCTATTTGACCATTTTGTTCGTTTAGCCGCTGATCTTTGGCCTTGAGACTACCCAATTTTTGGTCGAGGTCTTTCTGTTTAGCTTCGAGCTGAGTCGTTTGTTGACCTAACCAGAGGTATCCGCCGCCAGTGGCTA
>JANNDQ010000513.1:0-3163 GCA_031387965.1 Chamaesiphon sp. OTE_75_metabat_567 | reverse complement strand
ACCAATGGGGGGATTAGATCCAACCAAACTAACCCAAGCACTCAAGAGCATTAAAGCTGAAATTCAAAAAGAAGATATTGAACGAATTGGTGTTATTATTGATATCGATCGAGATTCAGAAGCCGAGAGAGTTAAGTTTATTAATGAGTGTATTGTCAAGGTATTTTCTGAAGCAGTAACACTCGATCGAATTAATCAATTTATTAATCTGAATTTTGAAGATTACCAAATCCAACTGGCTTGCTATTTTAGCAACGTTGATGGGAAAGGAGAGTTGGAAACAGTTTTAAAAGCAATTAAGAGCAAAGATTCAACTCATGCAGACTGTCTAGACAGATGGCGCGAATGCTTGACAAATAACGGTAAAAAAATTACCGACAAAAGTTTTGACAAACTATGGGTTGCTAACTATATTCGCTATGATACTTCCACCAAGGATGAAAAAAAAGATGCGGCTAACAAGTTGACGCTAAACTATGCTTTGGAATACAAACCGTCGATCTGGAATCTAGACCATCCGATTCTATCCGAATTGAAAGTATTTTTAAGATTATTCAATGATTCTTCCCAATATAAAGATACGTGATTGAACAAATATCTGAAACGTAATTTTGGCTCGGAGTTGCGAAATCCAACCAATTTACTAGCAAAATACTATTGCCATACCCTCAGCCGAATCGGTGGACTGTCGAGGCATGAATAACGAAGTAAATGCCAGACTGCGGTAAACCACTGACGAACTTCGGTAGTCGAATCGCCGCGATAGCGACACAGTAACCCCTCCGTTAAACGGGTTACGCCTATTTTACTAGATTCGCCACCAAAGATCGATCGAGCTGTACTTACCAGATCTTTACTAACTTCCCCACCAATCCAAGCTAAACTGCCGACGATCGAATGTCCAGCTAAACAGTGAGCGCTATCGACCATATTATCGCCAACCAGCCGCTGCCGATCGATCCATACTGGCTTACCTGCCCGATATACTTCAGTTGCCGATCTCCATTCGCCGCTAGTAAATCTCTCACCTCGCGCCGTTCGTCCAAAGCGATTGATCTCCCAGCCGATCCAAGTCGCTGTTGCCGCGAGATTGACCTGTAAGTGCTGGTGAAATATCGCCCCATTGAATACGATGCTTTCCTGAGGCAGCCACTCTAGACAGGCATTTTCACCAATATTCTGAATAATTGATTGAGAAGCGATCGAACCACTGCTCCCATAAATCTTACCAGCGGCGGCAGTCGTAATCACCGCCCGTGATTTGGGCTGCAAATCAATCTCAATTTGCAGCTTGTCTCCGCCGACAACCCCGCCCGCAGTATGCAGGATTGTGTTGTGACAAATTTTCTCGCTTTCTGGATAGAAGGATCTCTGAACCTTCAACGGTGCAGTACCTTGGCACTGAATGGCTTGAGTTCGATCTCGGTGGTAGCGATAGGTTAATTGTAGATGTCCGCGCCACCCTGGGAATGAATTAGGATTGCTCTGAATCATCTGCTTCAACTTCCAGCATGTTGGCATTTTCTAGCAAAAACAATCGCGCTAGCTTATCATATACGCCTGCACCAATATATTGAGGATATGTATGCAACCGACTGTACACCCAGATTAATTCACCATCATCAAAGATCCGAATATCTTGGAACATGCTTTTACACTTAGATTTGAGCGAATTTCCCGCATCTAGCGCATCCGTCCAACGCTCGAACTCGCGATCGTAATCTTTAGTAAATACTCTGAACATGAAATTTGCAATTAACGATCGGTGATTATTGTTGCTAGATATTCGTTAGAGCCTAAAACAGCCCGCAAAATGTCGATTGCCAGCAACATGGCAATTCTAGTATGCTAAAGAGCATGATCGAACGGTTTAATTAAGCACTTAGAAACTTCCATATAATTATGTCCCTATTCCGTCCACTGATATCGATTCTGCTTGTCTTTGTCTCGATCTTTCTCGTCAGCTGTGGCGATGGCTCCCAAGCAAAGCCTCCCACTTATAGTGCCGCACAACTGACTCAAATCCAAGCTGCAAACAAGAATTTGGTAGCATTGGGCGATCGATTTCCAGAGCTTGCTACCATGATCGAAAAGCGTGATTGGAACAATGTCAAATCCTTTATTCACGGCCCCCTCGGTGAAATCAGAACTCGGTTGTCTGGTTTATCCAGAGAGCTATTGCCAGGAACTAAAGAAAAAGCCCTAGCAATCAGCAAAGAAATCTTTGTTCACCTCAACAAGATCGATGAAGCTGCCAGTAATAACGATTATAAAGTAGCCATCATTAACTACAGTGAAGCTCTTAAAGATTTTGCCAGCTTCGAGCAACTGATTCCTCAGGCATAGATATTCAGTTAGCCTCAAGCGAAATCACTGATCCACCCTAATGTGGGTCAGTGATTTTTGTTTGCAACCAGCTACAATTGACCAAATCAACTATTTTCGGCGTTTTTGGAGTTCGCGGTAAATATCGCGAATGTCTACGTGGTGATGAGCGATCGCCACCAGCGTATGATAGAAAAGATCGGCAACTTCTCCAGCGATTTCGTGGGGTTGATCATCTTTGCACGCCATCACTACTTCGACGGCTTCCTCACCAATTTTCTTGAGAATTTTATTATCTCCACCTGCGAATAGGCTGTGGGTATATGAGCCTTCGACAGGATTGTCGCGCCTGTGGCAGATAGTTTGATACAGGTTGGAAAGGGTATCGGCGGGTGGTGCGACTTTAGTCTGAGCGTCAATCTGGTGAAAGCAACTCCGCGCTCCGGTATGACAAGCGATATCACCAACTTGTTCGACAGTAATCAGTAGTGCATCGCTGTCGCAGTCATAGCGCAGATCTTTAACCTGTTGGATGTGTCCGCTCGTTCCCCCCTTGTGCCAGAACTCTTGACGAGAGCGGCTCCAGAACCAAGTTTCGCCTGTATCGATCGTCTTTTGAAGTGATTCGCTATTCATCCAGGCCATCATGAGTACCGTACCATCCAAGTAGTCTTGGACAATCGCCGGAACCAAGCCACGCTCGTCGTATTTGATGAGATCGATGGGAATAGTGTAGGGTGAGCTGATAGATCGATCGGCAGACATGGGTTTGAATCTCAAGATAAGTGGCATGACTAGTACGTTGAGGGCGGGCGCAGCGGCGTTTTTATTAGGGGGG
>JANNDQ010000447.1:0-5563 GCA_031387965.1 Chamaesiphon sp. OTE_75_metabat_567 | reverse complement strand
GATCCGAAGATTGGCAAGGTTGGATACAAAACCTATATCGTCACTAGTAGTCACAGTCCAGATTATCAAGTGGGGGAGACGATCGAAACAGCCGAACCCCACTCCGAACGCAACAGCGTCAAGCTAGTTCTGTGTGGGTCGCCCCACTCTGGTAAGTCTTGTTTGCGGGAGGGGTTGAAGTGGCAAATTATGAGTAGACAAAATGCTCCATATCCGTATGCGATTGCGGCTTGTCCAGATGGGGAACCTGCCGGAGCGCAGGAAATTTATGGGCGCGATCCTCAATTGGCGCGGGATATCAAGCAAGCGTACAAGGGAGTTCTAACTCTAGCATACGCCCAGAAAATAGCTGATGCGGTTGGGAGTGCGAATGGAATGCTCAATATTATCGATATTGGCGGTGTTCCATCCGAGGAGAATCAGCTAATTGTTCGCAAATGTACTCATGCGGTAATTCTGGCTGGTGATGACGAGGAATATTCGCATCAAGAGCGGTGGGCGGAGTGGGAGTCTTATTGTGCGGAATTAGGCGTACCAGTTATTGCTAAGATTCATAGTGACTACAATGCAACTAGCGATCGAGTTGATGCGGAATCGGCTGTATTGACAGGCGTAATTCATCATCTCAGTCGAGGTGAGGATGTCAGCGATCGACCGATGATTCGCGCTCTAGCCGATTTGGTGGTGAAGTTGACCATCTAGGTTCAGCGCAGTTTTGACGGGTGTAAAACAATCGGGGTTTGCTCAATTATGCCAAATATTATCATTTCTACGGTTGGAACCTTGCTGCTGTACCTGCTAAAACTGCCGCACAAACTCTTTCACCGATCCTTTGCGATCGGACTTATTGGAAACCGATCTCGATCACGGATGATCTACTCGAACTGATCCATCCTCTTTCACCGATCCTTTGCGATCGGACTTATTGGAAACTGGCTATGGCACCACTGATGCGGTGATATTCTCCCCTTTCACCGATCCTCTGCGATCGGACTTATTGGAAACTTTTTATCGGGATCGATTAAGAACGCCTGCGTATTCTCTCACCGATCCTTTGCGATCGAACTAACTGAAAGCAACATCATCTAAAAGATAGCAGAAAGCCCCCTTTCTGCTATCTCATACCATAGTGAGAGCGATCGATTCTCACTATTTATTCCCATGCCAGAATTTAATTACCAGCCCAGTATCCAGGTCTTACAGGCATTAGTCGGTGCTTCCTTTGCTGAGTTGAATAATCTCAATAAAGCCGTGCGACTTTGGTACACCCTGCGCGAACTAGGGGCAGAGTTTCAGCCAGCGCAATTTACCGATCGATCGTGGCGCGAACATTTGTATAAGTCGCCAGATCGCAATCGGGACAACAAGCCAGGGCAGATAGATGGTTGTCTTTGTACTAAAACGATCGCGGATATCTTATTCGATCGAGCACCGGACAAAGCGGATCTATGGTCTAAATGGAAGCAATCTTTGCAAGTATTGTTGACAGCATATTATCGGGCAAGAGATCTGCCTGAGATAGCCGATCGAAAATTAGCGGCTTACCTAATCGCTTTAGAATTGGAAAAACCATTTGATGTTACGGGTAAAACCATCTTGGGTGATCTCAAAACCTTAACCCAAATTCCGAAAACTTCTGCGGCAAAATATTTAGGATCGATCGGCTCTAGTGAATTTCAATTACCGGATGAATTCCCACTAACGCTCGTCGAAGTTCAACAGATAGATCGATCGAGGCTAATTGTTTCAGCAGAGGAGCCACGCTCTTTACAAGATCCAGCCTATCTTACGGGCGATTTTAGCTCGTTTGCCTATCTGTTTGCCGAACCAACCAGAGAGATTCAAAGATTTCATATTCATGCCGATTATCATACGCCAAAGGACAAGCTGCTAGAGGTCAATCAGTATCTCAGGAGATTGAGAGAGAACTGGAGCAAAGATCGAAGCACACCATGTCAATTGCAATATTATAGTTCTAGCCGGATCGGTGCAGAGCGTAGATATACTGTCGTGGTTTATCCTGTTTGTCTCTATTATTATCAAAGAGCTTTTTATCTTTGTGCATTTGGATTGGGATTTGAAGCTAAATATGAGTGGCACAACTACCGATTAGATCGGATCGAACGATTAGAAGATTTAGATTGGGAGCAGCATCGCGATATTATTCCCCAACTTTTATTCGACACATGTGATGAATTGGACGATCTGCAACTACTCGATGTTGTTAAAAGTGGGTTGGAAGAGGCTTATGGATTTGATTTCTATCGAAAGTCGAGAGAAATGGTATTGCGATTCGATCGCGAGTTTCACGATCGCTATATTGCCAACACTTTTCGCCACCAAACTTTCCAACCAATATCCAAGCAGGGGTTACTCAATAACGATCCTAATTTAGCTGGTACAGTCGATCGATATCCTGATGGTGCTTTCTATACGATGGATTATCGCGTTGGGGATAATAGTGTGATTATGCGGTTGCGGGCTTGGGGGCAGAATGTCGAGGTATTGTCACCACCAGAATTACGCGATCGACTGCGCGAGGATATCCGCCAGACTTGGGAGTTATACAATGGTAATCCCGATCGGGTTTAACGATTTTCCAGTTCGTTGACCATCGATTACTTCTTCTGGGGTATATTGAAATTTGACATTGGGAACGAAGTTCGACACAAGAGCCATCCCGACACTACCATTCGCCGTCATTCCGGTAAAGTCAGCGATGACATCTTCAACAGTCAATCCAGGTGGCAGAGTTTTGTAAATTCTTCTGATACGTTCATTGAATTCGATCGGATCGTAGACATCATTGATGACCCAAGGTTTTGACATATTTATACTGGGGAAATCTGCTTTGATCTGTTTCGCCATATGCTCTGTACCACTAGAACAAATTAGCCAACAGTACTGTAGATTCGGTAGATGATATTCGATCGCTTTACGGCAAGGTTCTTCTCGGCTGACTAATAAAATCAATCCTGGACATCGATCGGGTGGTGCTTTTTCTAAATCGATCGCTGGAGTCGATTTGTTCGATAGTTTGGAGATTGTCCAAGCCGCAAAAAAGAAGATTGATACTGCCCCGATGATAATTGTAACTGCGGCAGGAGTGGTGCTACCAATTAAATTAGTTAACACCGTACTAATGGCAGTACCAATGGTTGATAAAACGATCGAGCTAGGAATAAACAGCCGTAAGTATTCGGGGGTAAAGGATTGTTGAACAACTCGACGGAGACTATTTGACATGATTTAGTTTTGATGTGGAAAAATTATTGATTAATACACCGGAGGTTGAGCGGAGTCGAAACCTCCGGTGGTTCAGATTGGTGATATCCCGATTTTCTCTAAGGTAAAGAGCGTGATCTTCTCGCCGCGAACTTCGGCAAATCTTAGTTTAGCCAAATCTGCGGCTGATAGAACAATTTGATAGTTAAACATCTGATAGCAAGAATTTAAACCTGGGTAGCTGGGTGAACCCCGTTGGTGGTTTTCTTCACCTGTCAATACCCACTCGCCCTCGAAATCGAGGTTTATTTCTTCCCTTACTGCTCGATGAGCTGCTTGGAGTGGTGTTTCATTTGCTTGCAACTTTTCGGCAATATTTTTCAAACCGCGTCGGCGAATGGCTCCGGTGAAGAAGATTTGTTGGTCTTCAACTAGGGCAAATAGTTCAGATCCTAATCGAACGTGGATAAAGATGTTGGCAACTCTGACGATGCGCGTGAGGATACCATCGATCGATTCTAATTTTGCTTCGCCAGCTTCAATTTCTGCGGCTAGATCGTTAATATCCTTGGTACCACGATCGCGTGACCAAGTATTCGGATCGATACCATTGTCTAATAAAAGCTGGGGTAAATTCATGTTTTTTGAGGTATGGATCGTTAGTTGGTTGAGCGGAGTCGAAACCAACAACGCTTAGAACAAGTCGCTCAACCAACGATTCTCTATATCAAAACATCATCCTAGAATGCCCCCTTTCCGATCGAGGGTTAGAGTAGCGATCGATATCGGTGCAAACTAATGATAGACTCAATATCTGAATTTTTAGACTTTGGTAATTTCGATCGAGCTTGGCAGAAAGTCGCTGATAATAAGGGCTGTGCGGGTGTAGATGGGGAAACGATCGAGTTATTTGGTGCCAGGGCGACTCAGAATCTAATCGTACTCAGAGATAAAGTTGCTGATGGTACTTATCAGCCGCGTCCATACTTGCAAGTGGCGATTCCCAAAAAGAGCGACGGGTATCGATTTTTGAGCATTCCGTGTGTGCGGGATCGGATCGTGCAGCAAGCATTGCTGAATGTGTTGCATCCAGCCATCGACCCCCAACTGTCACCGACGAGCTTTGCTTATCGTCCCCAGGTTTCCTACCTTCAGGCGGTAGAAGCGGTGGCACAGTGTCGAGAGCAGGGCTATGAGTGGGTTTTAGATGCTGATATCGTCAAATATTTCGATAATATCGATCGGGAGATTTTGCTGCAAAAGCTGCGCCAGTATCTAGATCATAGCGGCATCCTCTGTCTGATTAAATCTTGGCTGGCGACGGGGATTGCGACTAAGGCGGGGCTGATTTTTCCAGAGCGGGGAATTCCTCAAGGGGCGGTGATTTCCCCACTATTGGCGAATATTTATCTGGATAAATTCGATCGAGATGTGACTGCGAGTGGCGATCTGCGGCTGGTGCGTTATGGGGATGATTTTGTGGTGATGGCGCGGACTCAAGGGGAGATGCAGCAGGTTTATGGCTTGGTGGATCGATTGTTGAAGGGTTTGAATTTAGAGCTGCACCAAAAGAAGACTCAGATTACTACTTTCGATCGCGGGTTTAGATTTCTGGGGCATGGGTTTTTGGGTGCGGCGATCTTTCCAGTTGATGAAGTTCGATCTAAACAGGAGAAGGGTGTAAAAAAAAATAGTGCTACGGTAACTTCCGATAAAGACTATATCAATCAGGCGGGTTCTGGTTTCGACTACGCTCAACCACCGAAGGTTGCGCGTAGTCGAAACCCGTTTGATTGTCTGGAATTACCTAATGACTCTGGCAGCGAAGATCTAGCAACTACAGAGTCAGATGATGATGAGGAAATCAAGCCGGAAACTAGCTTACAACGCCGCACTTGGAATCGAGAAATGGCAACACTATATCTACTAGAACAGGGTACGAGCTTGTATCGAGATTACCAGCGGTTAATCGTCCATATTCCAGAGCGAGAGCGATTGGAGATTCCGATTCGAGAGATCGAGCGGATCTTGATCTTTGGCAGGATTCAGCTTTCGACTCCAGTTGTGAATATGTGTCTGGAGCAGAAGATTGGGGTATTTTACCTCAATCGATCGGGACAATATCAAGGGCATCTCTGGAGTGCGGATAATTTACCAAATGAGTTAGTTCAATTCGATCGACATAAGGAACCGGAATTTCAATTAAATGTCTGTCGAGAGATCGTTCGAGGTAAATTACTCAATTCTAAACGGCTACTCCAACGCCTAAATCGCAAGCGTAAATCGGCTCAAGTGGGCAAAGCGATCGCGGGGATTAATCTAGACTTAGCGGCTGTGG
>JANNDQ010000434.1:0-1774 GCA_031387965.1 Chamaesiphon sp. OTE_75_metabat_567 | reverse complement strand
ATTTGCTGGCGTTACTTCTTCAAATCGAATCCGCCCAAGAGTTGGTGCTGAATTAATCATTACTCCCTCAGTCCTCTTCTAGTTGGTTGCAGAAAGTTATCTGTACTTTGATTTTAGCGTACCCATCTTCGGTACGAACACCCTCTCGATTGCCCGACCACAGGATTAACCCTCTGGGTAAGCCTCGATCTGGTTCTGCCTCGGTTGTAAACTCAATGCCCGGTTCCTGAGTTACCAGATTCTTCTTCATCGGGAGTCTATTCAGGTAAGCTTTGACTTTCGGGATGTCGCTGTACATGAAATTTTTACATGGCTCACCCCATATTTCTTGGCTGGCGATCTGTAGCCTAGCAACATCTGCCGTCTGTGAGTTAGACTTTTTCCGATGATAAATTTGCTCTTCAGTCACTAGTTACAATGCTTGTCCTAATTCGTACATTTTATACTACCATGACAGTTGCATCACCTCTCATTGGTAGAAATTTCCTGCTATCTCCACGCTAAAATGGAAAATTAAATCCCAGGGAGGTAAGATCGAGTGGCAAAAGCTAAACAACGACAATTTGGTGGATTGCCACCCAAATACAGTTTCATGGTCAATCCTTACCCAGAGGAACGAGTCTCCCGTTGTCCGTTATGCGATCACAAGACTGGACAACGTAAAATACCGATCTTGATTCATGTCAATCCCCAGCACTTAATTGCGCTGAACTATACTTGTCGTTTCTGTCGAGATTGCGATTTACTAATCGCTCACAAACATGAAATCGAGCATTACCTGACTGTGTTGTTTAGCCAACAGGCTCCTGAAGTAATCGGCAATGATTATCTAGCCGTTGGTAGTGTCGAGAAAAGTGTGTGGAAAGAAGGGCTAAAACAGCAGCAAGCTATGAATGATTTTTTACCCTACACCAGTGATTTTGCAACATATTATGAGGAATTACAGCTCACTAGAGCAGGCTACTACAAGGCGAATCAAAAACCACCTGTTGCAGTGCCTCCACCATCTCAAGAATGGGTCAAAACGATTCCCAACTTAGTCCAAATCAAACGAAACAAGACTTTTAATCAACTTTAATCGATGCCGACCGTATCATAAGCACTCTCGTACTCGTCTCCCTCAAAAGCCGCTCATAAATTAGCAGTAAGAGCAGTATTCAAATCATTTTATTTTGCAGTGAATTTAGACATCTGGGTAATTTCACCAGTGTCAATCGCAAAACTGTCACGATCGATCGAACTAATGAGCCGTTGATTGGGTAGATTGATAGATAGCCGCGATCGATATATACTTATGTGCCATGAGCGATTCCTCCCTAACTAATTCAAAATCTAGTAATTCAAGTCTGGCGATTAGGTCGGATATTTCGGGATGGTTGACTAAAATTATCTATCCATTGGGTCAATATATTGTCCTACCTGGCTTCTTTCGCGAGATTGAAATTATCGGCAAAGAATATATTCCCCACACAGGTGCTGTAATTCTCGCACCCACTCACCGGACTAGATGGGATGCGCTGCTGACTGCCTACGCCATTGGGCCATATGTCACGGGCAGAAGTTCGCGCTTTATGGTGAGTGTAAACGAAATGAAGGGGCTTCAAGGCTGGTTTGTCCGCAGATTGGGTGGTTTTGCGATCGATACTACCAAGCCCAGTCCAGCCGTTATTCGTCATAGTATCGAGTTGCTCCATCAAGGCGAAATGCTGACAATTTTCCCTGAAGGTAATATGTTCCGCGATGGTGTGTTGCATCCGATTAAAGAAGGGTTGAC
>JANNDQ010000420.1:0-7262 GCA_031387965.1 Chamaesiphon sp. OTE_75_metabat_567 | reverse complement strand
GCCAATTATCGAGCCAGCAATTCGCTCTCAGGCGCAGATCGACGCACTGCATCCGCTCAATCCTGAAGAGTCGCTCCCTTTCATCAAAGAGATTCTCGGTACTCTCCGGCGCGAGGTGGGCAATAAATCTACTGTGCTCGGTTTTGTCGGCGCACCCTGGACATTAGCAGCTTATGCGATCGAAGGCAAAAGCTCAAAAGACTATTCAAACATCAAGGGGATGGCATTCCGCGAACCTCAGATGCTTCACAGTTTACTCGCAAAAATTGCTGATGCGATCGCCGTTTACGTCCGGTATCAAATCGATTGTGGTGCTCAAGTCGTCCAAATGTTTGACTCCTGGGCGGGACAACTCAGCCCCCAAGACTATGAAACTTTTGCCCTGCCTTACCAGCAACGGGTAGTTCAACAGGTGAAGGCGACTCATCCTGATACCCCATTAATTCTCTATATCAGCGGTAGCTCTGGCGTATTGGAACTGATGGGCAAATCTGGCGTAGATATCGTTAGCCTCGATTGGACTGTGGATATCGCAGTCGGCAGGCAGCGGATTGGCGCACATTTGGGTGTTCAAGGTAACATGGACCCTTGTGCATTGTACGGCTCTAAAGACTTTATTCGCGATCGAATCGTTGATACTGTTCGTAAGGCTGGTAAAACTGGTCACATCATGAATCTCGGTCATGGTGTCCTTCCAACTGTACCAGAAGAAAATGTCGCCCATTTCTTTGAAACGGCGAAGAATGTCGATCAGTTGTTGTAATTACACAAAAAGTGCTGGAGAAATTAATCTCCAGCACGCATTAAATATATCTGCAAGCAATTGCAGTCTGTCGGCTTCGCTGCGAGCGGTAAAAATTTAGAGATTACCAGATTCAGCTAATTTATCTTTGAGTTCGGCTAGTTTCCCTGCCCAGCGAGGATCGGGCTGGAAGCTCTCGGTAGTCGTAGTGCTAGTGACGTTATTGCCGCCGCTATTGCTTTTACTACCCTCTTTGCGACCACTTTTCTTGCTGCCACCGCTAGCGTTACCACCGCTGCGGCGGGGAGTGCTAGTTTCGCCAGCAACCTTCTTATTTAGAGTAGGTTTCGGGATGTTGCTCGGCTCTCTAGGCTCGGTAGGCTCATTGCCTTCACCATCTTCATCTTCTTGTCCTTTGGCTTTGGGTAGAGCTTTTTCGATTTTGATCGGCACTTCTTGGAACATCGCACCGTTGTATTTTTCGATAATTTGATCGGCTTGTTCGTCAGTTTCGACGGTGACAAAGCCAAACCCGCGACATTTACCAGTTTTGCGATCTTTGATCACTTTGACAGAAACTAAATCCCCTGCCTCAGCAAAAACAACTTGGAGTTCTTCCCGCTCCACATCAGATTTTGGTAAGTTGCCGACATATAAACGAATAGACATATGGAAATTCCTCCAGACTGGAATTAGATTAGCTTGCTTGCAGGACTTCTCCTCGGAGAGATAGTCTCAATTTTAGGTGGTCAAAAAAATATCGAAGCACTGTTATGTTATTTCAAATCATCGCAGCTGAAAGTCTCTATCAAATCTGAGCAAAAATTTTCTAGGGGCGAGATGGCTACTTATCACCGCTGGTTTATCAATGCTTTCCAGATAGATCTACCGCTGTGATATCAATGTCCTCAGCACTATATCTTAATGTTCTTTCACAAATTTTGTTGCACCCCTATTTAAATTATCACGTCTGGGTGTGAGCGATCGCTCGATCGACGATTGGTTGGAATATTTACAACAGTGATGATTTGAAATGAAGACCGAAAAAAATAAAAGGGGTAAAATTAGTTTAGCTCATTTTCTCAACCGCGTCGGTACACCTAACGCAAGTAATCAATGGACACTACTTCACTTTTTCCCATTCTCGGTACTGCGGCTTTCGGGCTACTGGTAATTGTCAGCTTGGGAATCCTCTTTCTGACTCTGACTGGTTGGCGGGACAGGCAGCGCCGCGAGGAAGATCGACGCTCTAACCGCTAGGAGAAGAGTTGGGAGTTGGGGGTTGGGGGTTGGGAGATGTACCACTGGTAGTTCATAGGGAGTGAAAGGGTGATTGAGGCAATCAGAGAGATTCCTGGCTGGCAAGTATTGAGCAAAGCAGCCGAGATCGCTCAAGCAGCTGGTTGGCACCTTTATCTCGTTGGCGGTGTTGTCCGCGATTTACTATTGGCGCAGGTAAAGGGTGAGAATTTATCAGTTACAGATATTGACTTGGTAGTTGATTGTTGTGAAAATGTCGCAGATGTTGGTGCGGGTGTCCAGCTGGCGACACTGCTCCAGCAACATTACCCAGCAGCGCATTTAGACATCCACGGTACATTTCAGACAGCAGCCTTAACTTGGCATCAAGATTCACAATTTGGTTCGTTGGGCGTGGATATTGCCACGGCTAGAACCGAATCTTATGCCTACCCTGCTGCTAATCCCGATGTATCGGCAAGTTCGATTCGCCAAGACTTATATCGTCGCGACTTTACGATTAATGCCCTGGCATGGCGGCTGACATCATCACCGGAACCACCGTTATTAGATTTATTTGGTGGGCTATCGGATTTACAAGCTGGACAAATTCGAGTTTTACATCCCAATAGTTTTATCGATGATCCGACACGGATTTATCGGGGGGCGAGATTTGCTGTACGGTTGGGATTTGAATTCGAGGCTCAAACAGCTAAATATATTCGTGAGGCAATTAGTAGTGGTGTCTATGTACAAACTGCTCGATCGCATCAACGCACTCCAGCACTTCAATCTCGACTCAAAACTGAGTTAAAATATTTATTTCAAGTCAGTTATTGGCAACCAACTTTAGAGTTATTAGCGAGTTTAGATGCTTTGCAGTGTGTCCATCCAACTCTCAAGTTAGATCTAGAATTATTACGCCAATTTCGATTATTAAATCGATGCCTGCGCAAATTTGATCGCGGGCAGACGATCGTTCATTGGCAGCTACAATTAGACCTAATGATTGCTAGTCTTGCACCTGAATATCGTCAACCAGTCGCCAAGAATCTCCAGTTATCAACAGATCGGATCGATCGATTGGCGAATTTAGATCGAGTTGAATCACAGCTTAAATCCTTATTGCCCAATACTGGAAGGATTAGTGAAGTGGTGCGATTACTAAAGCAATTTGATCGAGAGATATTAATCTTAGTTGCAGTTCGGTGCCAAGATACTCGCTCAATTTACCGCCAGATTTGGAAATACTTAACCGTTTGGTCGAATATTCAACCTATTCTAAATGGCAATGACCTACGAAATCTTGACTATCAACCAGGTAAACAATATAGACAGATATTAGATGAGTTATTAGCAGCAACTTTGGATGGAGAAATTAGCGATCGAGCCAGTGCAGAAGCTTTTTTGATCAATCGATTAAATATTACTAACCCATAGTTCAGCTATTTGTCGCTTGTCCAAATATTGAATAGATGTCTCTGACGATCATCTGGAGATTCAATTGGTCTTAATTGATACTTTTGTGCTTGAGGTTCAGCTAAAATAATCGGCGCTGTGATTAATCGATCGCCATGAAATATCGTCACTTCAATTTGCTGTCCAGGGTGAAATAATTGCAGCCTATCATTGAGTTTTTCAGCAGTAACTTTAAATCCATTGATCGCGAGTAGTTCATCATTAGGATCGATACCTACTAACTGAGCCTGAGAATTACTTGCGACTGCTTTAATTATTTCTTTACCATGTTCAGTTTTAACAGTTATCCCCAGATATGGAGTCTTGGCTTCAACAGGGTTTAGCTCGATCCCAAATGGTTGTAGATAATCATTGAAAGGTAATTCTTCAACGCCATAAATGTATCGATCGTAAAACTCAGTTAAGTCTTGATTGGCGATCGATTCAATAATACTTTTTAATTGAGATTCTGTGAAACCAATTTCTGATTTCCCAAATTGCTCCCACATCGTGACTAAAACATCATCAAAAGACTTTCTACCTTGAGTACGATCGCGAATCAAGAGATCGAGTAGTAATGTCACCATCTCGCCCTTGAGATAGTAGGATATCTGAGAGTTAGAACTATTAGCGTCAGGACGATATAGCTTAATCCACGCATCAAAACTAGATTCACTTAATGGTTGAACTAAGCGTCCTGGGGTTGTCAGGAAGCGGGTAATTTCTTTACTAAGTTCATTCAAAAATTCTTGCCGATCGTAAATTCCAGCCCAACGGGGAATTAGTAAATCATAATAGCTAGTCGTACCCTCACTAAACCAGAGTGACGGTGTATAATTTTCACGCTCATAATCAAATTTCTCCAGCGCTGCGGGACGAATGCGTTTGACATTCCAGAGATGAAAAAATTCGTGTGCAACCAGCTGCATGAAGCGATTGTGCTGTTCTTTTCCTTGAAAGTTAAAGCGAGGGTATAGTAAAGAGCAACAATTTTTGTGTTCTAAGCCACCACCACCAGCAGGCGAAAGATGGAGGAGGAAAATATATGATTCGTATGGTAATCCACTAAAAATCTTAGCTTCAACTTCGACAATTTTTTTGATATCGGCGATCGTCAGTTCTACATCTAAATTACCTTCACCCCAGACGACTAACTGATGGGGTTTATCTAACACAGTAAAGTCATATACTCGCTGTAAGCCAATCTCAAACGGACTATCGACTAAAGTATCAAAATCAGGTGCAAGATAAGTTTGAGGGCTAATTTCTGGCAATGGCGTAGTAACTTGCCAACTTGCATCGGGCGGAATAATCTTTAGTTCGATCGAACAATGTTCAAATCCAGGCACATAGAAACACAATGCAGCTGGATTAAAATATCCGTGCGTGGCATCTAAATGATTTGTCCGAACGGTTAATTCATTCGCAAACATCCGATAACTAATCGTAATTTCACTGTTACCTGCTGTCTGAATCTGCCAGTGATGTTTAGCTATTTTTGTCGCTGCTAGTCTTTTGCTTTCAGATGAAATTGCCTCGAAATCCTGCAATTGTTTTGCATACTCTCGCACTAAGTATGAGCCAGGAGTCCAGACTGGCATTTTCAGATCTAGCACTTCTCGATCCCAATTACTTACCACTAGTTTTACCTCAAACAAATGCGTCTGAGGCTGAGACATCGCTATGTGATAAACCAGTTTGGGCGTATGAGTTTGAGCTGTGGTGGAGATATTAGCTGGAGATTGAAGCATCTAATAAGGGATGAAAGAAACTTGATTGGGTTTGTTGGGTTTCATTCTTCAACCCAACCTACAGATCTTGTTAATTATTAATTAATAACTATTTTAACCAACTCTCATTTCCTGTGCAGCTAGATAGATTTGACTCCATTCACCCATTACTTGATTGGTTTTGATTTGGAGTGATTTAGCGATCGCTTCGACGGAAGTTCCGGCTTTGAGTCCAAGCATAATCTCACGCTGCTTAGTCTCTAGTGTCCCACAAAACTGCTCCCAGCGATCGGGTGTCAGTCCGAGATTGTGCTCTTGGAGAGAGATGTGTAGCCATTGAGAGACTAGTTCTGACTCGGCTTTGATCGCGAAAACTTTAAGCGTATGATAATTGATTTTTTCTCTGAGTCGATAGACTTGCTTGATATCCATTTTTAGCGCAATTGCGATCGCCTCTGGTGGTTTACCCTGGAGGTAGAGATCTAGCCAGACAGCAGCTTCGGGGCTGACATTTTCGCTCAGATAGAGACGGAGTGTATCTTTGACTCGATCGCGGGCAACTTGAGTTTCTTCCCACTCTTGCTGCTGATGATAGTCGTCTAGGGCTTGTTTGTCGAGCAGGCTCAGGGTAGAGTCACTATCGCCGATAATTTCGTCAGAGACGATTTTAACTAAATCGCTCTGAGGCACATTTGTCACCCCACCTTTTTGAGAGCGACGGAGATAATTGACGAATCGGTGTGCCAGTAGGGGCTGATTGCGGATGGGGCGGAGGCAATATTCCTCAATGCTGGCAAATAGTAGTGTATCCCGCACACGCGGATTTTTGGTACACTGTCCAATCCAAGCAATCTGCTGTTGAATATACTTATCACCTTGGAGCAGTTCTTGAATTACTTCTTGTAAGACATCCACAACCTGACGCTGACGATCGTTACTGAGCGTCAACCATGCCCGAATTTTGTCTCTCAGGACTGCCAATCCACCCAGTCTTTGCATCAGATTCTTGTATGCCCGTTCTGGCGGCAACCCCAGATATCGCTGCACCAGAATCCGCAGCCGATAATCCATTGCTTTGTCGGCTATTTTCAGATGCTCGGCATCGAGGGTTTCCCAGCGCTCCCGATCTTCGCCCAGCAACCAATTGAGAATACTAGCCTGAGTAGTGGCATTTTGCCCACTGCATTCTGTCGCGATCCGTTTCTCCCACTGGGTTAGAATTTTGGCTGTGATTTCGTTCGTCATCTGGTGGTTGCTCCTGTCCCCTCGGTTTAAATTAACGTGACAATCGGGAATTGGCTCCGATACCACAATATAGCTGATAGTATTCGATTAACAGGGCGGCTGAATCGATCAATCTAGATCTTCACAGTTCAGCATTGCTTTAGTCGATTGGCTCAAGTTTAAATCGGGGTGAGATCAGAGATTCGATCTGTTGATAATTAGTTCCAGTTTGGGTCTAAAATTTGCACTTGGTTATTTTCTTCCTAGTGTTAAGTTAGACATTTTAGAGATGGGGGTGGATGGTGGATGGTGAATGGTGGATAGTAAATCAAGGGTATCTATTTCTTGAGTGGGAAGGGAGTATATTTAATGAGGTGGGCAAACTTCTCTAATAACTAACTATGACAAATCAACCTAAGATCATTGTTCTCGATGATGATCCCACAGGATCGCAGACGGTTCACAGCTGTCTACTGTTGACGAAGTGGGATGTAGAGACTTTGAAACTAGGACTGACTGACGCGATTCCGATCTTTTTTATCTTAACCAATACTCGTGCCCTGACACCAGCTCAAGCGGCTGCGACAACTAGAGAAGTTTGTCAAAATCTCAAGATCGCGATTGCTGAAGTTGGCATCACAGATTTTTTAGTGGTGAGTCGATCGGATTCTACTCTACGCGGACACTATCCGATCGAGACTGATGTGATTGCGGCTGAGTTGGGCGGTTTTGATGCTCACTTCTTGATGCCAGCTTTTTTTGAAGGTGGGAGAATCACGCGAGATAGTATTCATTACCTGCTGGTAGATGGAGTAGAAACACCAGTTCACAAAACTGAATTCGCCAAGGATTCGGTATTTGCATACAGT
>JANNDQ010000364.1:0-3167 GCA_031387965.1 Chamaesiphon sp. OTE_75_metabat_567 | reverse complement strand
GAAGAAACCGTGCAGATGCTGCGATCGATCAAAAAAGCTATCCCAGGTTTGCGTTTAACATTTGGATGCAGTACGTTCGTCCCCAAAGCGCACACTCCATTTCAATGGTTTGGAGTGAATAAAGAAGCTGACAAGAGATTGAAATTGTTGCAAAAACAACTGACCCAAAATGGGATTGAATTTCGACCAGAGAGTTATAATTGGTCGATGATTCAAGCAATTATTTCTAGAGGCGATCGCCGGATATCGCACCTACTCGAACTCACTCGCAATTATGGCGATTCGATCGGCAGTTTCAGACGAGCATTTAAGGAGCTACGGGGACAAATTCCTGAGCTTGATTTCTATGTTCACAAAACTTGGGATACTCATCAAATCTTACCGTGGCAGCACTTGATCGGGCCATTACCACAAGCGACACTGATTAAGCATCTGGAATCAGCCACAGTCCAGTTTTGATCGATAGAACATAGACTGTACTCCTCATCACATCACAAATCCGTGTGTCTACTGAGATTGACGATCGATCGAGTGGGAACACTATATTCATCCACTGAACTGGAGATTTAAGCTTGGAGCGATATTGCTTCAACTCTAAATCCTGAGTTTAGAACTTTGAATTGCCATGTGATGGAGCTAGAACAACAGACTAAATTCGATCTTCTAGTGCATAAATTAGAAAGATCGGCACGTCAACGCAAGAAACCCAATTATCAAATGCGGGTGGCTGCATTAGCCGCAGTTGGCTATGGATATATTGGAATTATTTGTCTGAGTTTGTTTAGTAGCTTGTGGATGGTACGCTGGCTGATTGAAGTAACTCAACATCAGACAATTGCGATCGATCCTCGGCAGTTGTGGGTATTGTTTGGACTAATGGCAATTGCCACTTTTTGGGTGCAACCTGTACCGCTGAGCGATCTAGAAATCTATCGTGGTGATTTTCCCGAACTATTTAGCCTAATTGATGAATTAAGCGATCGCTTAAAAGCACCTAAAATTCATCATATCGTGATTAACTACGATCACAATGCCGCCATCTATCAGACACCACATCTCGGCTTACAGGAATGGCACCATAATTATTTAGTTCTAGGCTTACCGCTATTACAATCACTTTCACCTGAACAGTTCAAGGCGACATTAGCTCATGAACTAGGACATCTTGCAAATAATGACAGTAGTTTTACCAGCTATATTTATCGAGTCAGACGGATGTGGGAGCAACTCACAGTTGATAATAATTTATTTATTTTTCAATGGTTTTTTCGGTGGTATGAGCCATTAATTAAAGCTTATTCTTTTGTGTCAGTGCGCGATCGAGAATATGCCGCAGATGAGCTGGCAAAACGGATGACTAGTCCCGAAATTGCCGCTAGCGATCTGATTCAAACTTATATTTATCAGCATTATCTACAAGAGGTTTTTGGACGGGAACTCGATCGACAAGCGCGATTAGCTCAAACACCACCAGTAGATGTCGTCACCCAAATGTTAACCGCGCTCCGCCAACCCCTCGATCCTGACACTACTCAGATCTGGCTGGGCTTGCTCTTGGGACAGGCAACTGATACCGATGATACTCATCCCTGCTTGAGTGACAGACTAGCTGCTGTAGGCTGCTCTAGCCCTAAATCCTGGACTTATCATCCCCTCTTGCATACTGCTGCCGAACACTTTTTTGGCGATCGATTATCAGATCTCGCTGCCGAACTCGATCTCCGCTGGTATGACAGCCGCAAAGCCGCCTGGTTAAGGCAGTATCAGCAGGCACAGTACCAACGAGAGTATCTAAACACTCTCAATTTTCAAGCGGCTCAGGCACCTTTATCGCTGAATGAAGCGACGATTCAAGCAGATTTGACAACAGAATTAGATGGTGAATTATTAGCTTTGCAACTATGGCAAGAAATTCTTGCCCGATCGCCCGATCATCCTCAAGCAAACTATCAAGTAGGTAAAGCTTTGATCGATCGAGGACATTTTAGTGGCTGCGTTTATTTAGAACAAGCAATTGCCTTAGATCCAGATTTAGTTATTCCTAGTTGTGAGCAATTACATCAGTTTCATGCTTTTCAAGGTGATTTAAAATCAGCAGCTATTTATCTAGAGTGGCGACAACAACATCTACCCAAGCAATGGCGATCGAAACTAGAGCGCAATCTCAAAGATACTGATCGATTTGTTCCTCATAATCTAGAGCCAGATCTAATTAGTCAAATTCAGCACAAGCTAACTAAGTATCCCGCGATCGATCAAGCCTATTTAGTCTGTAAATCAATGCAGATTTTTCCAGATCGACCGCTGTATATCCTCGGCATCAAAATTGCCAATTCCAAATCTGATCAGCTCCACAGACTGGAATTAGAAGCAGAACTAGAGTACGAACTCTGTGAACGACTCAAGATCGAACTTAACTTTGGGCAAAAGCTAATCATCGCTACCTTTGATAGTCGGAAATCTCGATCTTCCCACCTTCAAGATCTAAAATTAATCCAAAATATTCAAAAAATAGCTGGAGCCAATATCTACTAATCTCCGTTCGTTATTACACCTTACACTTTTCACTAGTTACTAATTCAGAATGTCTAAGCAGATTCAGTCCAAGTTTTTATCTCAATGGTTATTAATCCAAGTCTTTGGATCGATCGCTTTAGCAATCGCAACCCAGTCCATAGTTACTTTATTAAGGTTACTATTACAGATCGATAATTTCGTGATAATTTGTGTAATTAGTATATTAGGCTGTTTATTCAGCAGTATAATTCAAGGATATTTACAGTGGCGTATTCTCAAGCAAGTAATCGAGTCACTCGATCGCAAGTGGATCTTTACAGTTGTGGCTGGATTGCCAATTAATATCTTAACCTGGGGATTGATTCATCTGGGCATCAAGACATTAATTCTCGATGAAGATGGCACTGTACTGATTATTTTGGCGATCTTCGGCGCTGTTGGCGGCGGGATTAATGGGCTAATGATTGGTAATTGGCAAAAGTCTTTATTCAAGGAACGGCTGTATTGGCGATCGCTATGGCATGATTGGGATCGAGAACAATTACTTGCGGGTGCGCTCAGTGGAATTATTGCCGCCGTGATCATTATTAGTACTGTATTTCTATCTGGATGGAATTGGATCGCTTCACCACCATCGGCATTCATTTGCT
>JANNDQ010000352.1:0-1715 GCA_031387965.1 Chamaesiphon sp. OTE_75_metabat_567 | reverse complement strand
GGTCAACTTTAGAACCTAACTAATAACCCCCACCCACAGATCGATTCCCCGGACGGAGGTAATGCGAAGCGCTCTAAGCTGCCCACCAGCCATCCGTCGTGCAGGGGAGTTTGAGGGGCGGCACCCCGCTCCTCAATGGGGGGTCTGGGGGTCAGAACCCCCAGACCCCGGTTTTGTCCACCCAAAAAAAACTTGCAACCCTCAAGTTCTAATAATTTACCGATTCGCCTACCACAAGCACTTAGCCAATAATAAAATTAACCAACTTCCCAGGCACCACAATCGTCTTTTTAATCTCCTTACCCTCAGCATACTTCTGGACGATCGATGATGCAGTCGCATAAGCTTCTAGTGCCGATCGATCGCTATTCACTGGCACCTGAATTGTACCGCGAGTCTTACCCATAATCTGAATCACCAGCGTAATTTCATCCACAACCAGAGCAGATTCATCCACCTCTGGCCACTTTTGAGTATGAACAGAATCAGTGTGTCCAATTATCTGCCACAACTCCTCAGCAAGATGAGGCGCAAATGGCGCGAGCAAAAGTAATAAAGTATTGATTCCCTCCGCATAAATTGATGAATCTTTGCAGCTAGCATCAGTCAGCGCATTACTCAGCTTCATCAATTCAGATACCGCAGTATTAAACTGATATACACCATCTAAATCTTCAGTAATAGCTTGAATCGCCACATGAATCAAGCGCCGCAAATCTTTCTCTGACTTAGATAATTCCCCACCTACTACCGTCGAAATCGAAGTAAACCCCGTGACTAACTTCCACAGCCGATTGACAAACCGAAATTGTCCTTCAATATCTGCATCATCCCACTCCAAATCTTTTTCAGGCGGTGCTTTAAATAAGATAAACATCCGCGCTGTATCAGCTCCATACCTGGCTAATACATCTTCTGGATCGACCCCATTATATTTGGATTTAGACATTTTCTCGAACGAAACTTCGAGGATATCTCCGGTGGCTGGATCTGTGGGGTTGAGAGGATCTAAAATCGATCCTGGCGCTAGATATTTACCAGTCTGAGGATTTTTATAGGTAGTTGACTGCACCATTCCTTGGGTTAACAATTGGGTAAACGGTTCATCGAAATTGAGAAACTTCGTTTTCCCGCCATCCTCACCACCAAAATCCCGGATTACCTTGGTAAAGAACCGCGCATATAGTAAATGCAATACCGCATGTTCGACACCACCGACATATTGATTTGCAGGCAGCCAATTATTAGTCAGCGCCGGATTGAAAATCTGCTCATTATTTGTGGCATCGGGATAGCGGAGATAATACCAAGAAGAATCCACAAACGTGTCCATAGTATCAGTTTCCCGCTTGGCTGGAGTGCCACAGCTAGGACATGGGACATTTACCCAAGCTTCTAAGCTCGCCAGTGGATTACCACCTTTGCCAGTAAAGGCGATATCTTCAGGTAATCTAACAGGTAAATCTGCTTCAGGGACAGGGACGACTCCACAGTTAGGGCAGTGAATGATCGGAATCGGCGTACCCCAATACCGCTGACGAGAAATCAACCAATCGCGCAACCGATATTGTACTTTCGATCGACCATAGCTCTTCGCCTCGGCATAGTCGAGAATCGCTGTCTTCGCCGCAACCGAATCCAATCCGTCAAACTGACTGGAATTAACCATCGTGCCTGACTCAGTATAAGCGGCAGTCAAAACTTCGCCAATTTCC
>JANNDQ010000684.1:0-3468 GCA_031387965.1 Chamaesiphon sp. OTE_75_metabat_567 | reverse complement strand
GCAGCATTCCAGTCACGATCTGGGTGACTTCCGGCCAGTTAAAATTGAATGTTCGTAGTTCCGATCGATCGTCCGTACAGACAACTGTTGCTTTGGGGTGAAAAGACTGAAAGTGGCTCACTCCAAATACATACATCTGCTGAGTGTCATATTGTGAGACACAAAAACAGGGAATCTCCGCCTGTTGTAATTGGTCGCGATAAAATTCTAGTTCTCCCATTGGGCCAAATCGATACAGTCGCCACCCCCGACTCGGTAGCTGAAGTCTAGCACTGTAGGGATCGACATTCATAATCCCCGCGAATCTCTGCACGACTGTCTGCTTCTGCTCTGGCGACATTGGTTCGAGAATCAAGAAACCTGGCTCGACGTTATCTTCAATTCCTGCTCTGGCACAAGCCAGGGCATTTGCCTGAACTTGGGCTTGGACTGCTTCGATCCGTTGGATGCCTCGGCGTGCCTCGGCGGTAATTTTAGGACTGACAGCATGTTGCAGCAGCAACCGATAAATATCCAGCGCATTATCTAGCTTATTAGTTGCTTCTTGCAACTGGGCTGCATAAAGTTGCACCTGATGATCGTCGGGCTGATTGGCAATCAGTGTCGCAATTAACTTGGCAGCAGTCTTGTAGTCCTGACGATTTAGGGCATCAGCAGCTTGCTCTAACATAGATTTACCAAAAGAATTTGCATAGAGTCGTCAGGAATTAGCTATGCCTGAGCAGACACACTTCCGTCCTTCTACATATTGTTCCCTAATTTTTGTGTTAACTTAACTAGCTGCTATTTTATTTTTTACCGACACCATGCACCTAGAATTATTGACAGCTAGCCACGGTATTATACTCAGCTTACTACTCGGATTTGCGATCGCCCATAGTGGTTTAGCGGCTTTGCGTCCTTGGGGTGAAAGTAAAATTGGTGCCCGACTGTACCGAGTATTGTTTGCGCTGGTGAGCGTGCCATTTGCCACGATTTTGATTATTTATTTTTTCAATCATCGCTATGATGGCTGGCAACTGTGGCAAGTTCAGGGGACTCACTGGGTAGCACCGCTAGTCTGGATTTTGTCATTTATCTCTTTTTTATTCCTGTATCCAGCCACTTTCAATCTGCTGGAAGTTGCGGCGGTACTCAAACCCCAAGTCCGAATCTATGAGACGGGAATTATGCGGATCACCCGGCATCCCCAAATGATCGGTCAATTAATTTGGTGTGTTGCCCACACTCTTTGGATTGGGACTACATTTACACTAGTCACGTCAATTGGCTTAATGCTGCACCACTTATTTGCTGTCTGGCACGGTGATTATCGCTTGGGACAGCGGTATGGAGCCGAATTTGAGTCAGTTAAAGCTAGAACTTCGATCGTGCCGTTTCGGGCGGTTTTAGATGGCAGGCAGACGCTCCAACTAGCTGAATTTCTGCGTCCTGCTTATGTGGGGGTAATTATTTTTGTCGGTTTATTTTGGTGGGGGCACCCGTGGTTAATCCAGATGAGCGCCAAAGTATCCTGGTAATGAAGATTGGGTACTTTAATTTAGTTATCACGGCTACAGATACTCGCCCAATTTCCTCGATCCCTCATACTTATTCATCATTTATACCTCGATCCCTACTTCCCGATCGCCAGAATTAAGGTTAAGATTATTACTTATATAAGATAAAGATAAATTTGATACTAAACAGATCACATTTTATGATCCATTCTGTAACAGAGTTGAATTTTAAAGAGCGGGTACTTACTTCATCAGTGCCAGTCTTAGTTAATTTTGGGGCACCTTGGTGCGGCTTATGCAAAGTGATCGAACCGACACTAATCCAGTTCCAAGATCGCTGGGATGACCAAATTCAGGTCGTTAATATCAATGCCGATGACAATCTCAAGATCGCCAGTACTTACCGACTCAGAACTTTACCGACGTTGATCTTGTTTGCAAATGGTCGGGTTGTCGATCGATTAGAAGGCTTTCACAGCAGAGAGGATCTCCGTGTTAATCTCGATCGCATCACTAGAATGGCAGCCACCAACTGGCAAGTCGGTGATAGAGGTATAGGGATGCAGATCGATTGGCGATTGGTGGCGACAGAATAGGCGATGAGTTAATTAATAATTATTATTAATCAACTTAGCTATCTGGTAGCTGAGTCTCGGCTGGTTTAGTCTTATTGCCAGATTCTCGCTTAAACTGTTGTTTGCGGAGGTCTTCGATCCTCTCGTTGACTCGCTTGCGTAGCTCTACTCGATCGATTCGTTTGCTATAGATTTTGAGATACTTGATCGCTTCATCTGTATTACCACTAGTTTCCTTGACTCTCGCCAGGGCGAGATAGTCCTGAGTGGCAACCATTGGGGCGATATCGTTATAGGTTTTGATTAATTGAGGTACGACTACAGTTGACAAAAAGATCAAAAATATAAATGATGTTTTAGCGCCCGGTTTGACAGACTCAACTAGATACATGGCAAAACCGAACAGCAGCAGCATCAAGATCAGCATAAATACCAAATGTGGGTCTTGGAGCAGTAAGCTAGACGTTTGTTCAGCTTCTGATTCATTTTTACCGATCGTAAATCCAATTAAGGCAGTTAGTGTCGGCAGTGTAAGTTGTCTGAGCGCAGAAGCCTTGCCGCTAAGATGAAAAATAAGTGACAGAATACTGGCAACGATCAGGGCAATATTCCAGGTAGTCATGTGTTGCACCACAGTTTTTTGTTGACTGTTAACCTTTAGTTAACAGTTAAGATTTATTCAACAGACATCGCGAGTAATACTAACACGCATCGACATCAGATTTCTGCCAAAAGATTTAACTCTAAGCCAATCTGATATTTCTTGTCAGTTATAGAACCCATTCGAGATTTTAATAGAGGAGGGTAGGTGCTTGGTGCAACGCACGCTGAGGTCTCCTCAGCGCGTAGGGCAAAGCCCCGCCAAAGGCGTATGCATCCGCTTTTGTTCGAGATCGAATATAGCATCGATAATTGTTAGCATGAACCTACCCCTACAGATGATCGCTATCCGTTATCTCATCTACTTCTAGCTCTTCTAGATCTGTCAAGAATGGAGCTGCTGCAAGTAGCTCTTGGGTATATGGCTGTTGCGGATTGCTAAAGATCTGTTGAGTGTCCCCCATTTCGACAATTCGCCCGCGATCCATAACGGCAATTCGATCGCACAAAAATCTCGCTAGCCACAGATCGTGAGTGATAAATAAGTAAGTGAGATTGTCTTCTCGCTTGAGTTCTAGCATCAGATCTAGTACTTCTGACTGGATTGTCGCATCCAACATACTCACAGGTTCATCACAAATTACTAATTTGGGCTTCGTAATCAAAGCGCGGGCGATTCCCACCCGCTGCTGCTGTCCACCGGAGAGCTGATTGGGGTATCTGTCAAAATACTCAGCGGCGGGAGTCAAGCCGACTCGTTCTAACATTGCCAAGACTTGCGCTCTAGTTTCAGC
>JANNDQ010000321.1:0-3199 GCA_031387965.1 Chamaesiphon sp. OTE_75_metabat_567 | reverse complement strand
AGCAAATGCTGACTCAGCTTGTAAAATCTGTCATATAGTAATTTTCGCAGCGGTCGGCCATCGCTTTGACGAATCGCCACAATTGAGTCCCGTCGATCTCGATGAGGCCACAATCTTGTTCTAACTCGTGAATTAGACTTTCGAGCTTCAGCCACGGCTCACCCACATAGTAGTATTGAATCCCGATCGGAATAATCAATACATCCTCTTCGCGCCCCGCCTTGACTAAATCCTCCATTGCCCAGAAGCCGATTTGAGCTGCGCCAGACTCTAAAGGACTAACAAGTTCACTATGTCCATTCGTGGCACCTTCTGGAGCGATCGCGAGGGGCATGTCGCCATTTACCAGCAAGTCTCTAGCTGTCTTGAGTGCCGATCGATCCGCGCCCCCGCGTCGGATCGGGATTCCTCCCAATTGCGGATATAACCACCCCGCTATTTTACCCGCCCACAAGGGTACACCTCGGTCGTAGAGAAAATGCGCAAATATTGGCGAATTGAGGGCAATGCGATGCTTCCGCGCTGCCGCTGGTAAAATTTTGGTCAGCAGGTATCCCATGCAAAAAGCGTCATCACTGCTCGGATGACGAAAAGCCAGAATCAGGCGCAATCTATTCATCTGCGACTGCTTATAAACTTCGACCAGTCGATCGATATCAGCGACATCGATACCAATAATGTGCAGTTTGCGTTTTAACCAGTAAGGCAGTAGCCACGAGACTAGTCGCAACACCCACAGATTGAATTTTGGGGGCAGAAATGCTAGTTGTGGTTGAGCTTTGGTAATTAGGGACATGGTAAAAATACTCTCTGACCCAGTAGACGATACCTTGAATTGTAAAATTAATCACCGTAGAAATGACTGATTTCACCTGTTATTTTATGAATTAACCACTCTTCTATCCCCCGATCTGAATTACTTTTTTGGCAGCGGCTGATTCTCTGGCAACTCGAATCAGCAGTGCGGACTGGATCAATGACGAAACCATCGAACTACCCCCGTAACTAAACATCGGTAACGGTACGCCAGTGGTTGGGAAAGTCCCCACCGCAACACCAATATTGATCATTGATTGGAGCACGATAAAAGTTGTCGTGCCTACTGCAACTAAACGGTGAACAGGATGATGACAGCGGCTAGCAATTAGTAAGCCTAAAGTGGCATAGCTCATCACGATTAGCAATAATGCCACCCCACCAATTAGGCCAAACTCTTCCGCAAATACAGAGAAAATAAAATCCGTATCTTGAAACATCAGATAGCCTAGTTTCTGTTGGGAGAAGCTAAAACCTTTGCCCCACAGACCACCAGGTCCAATTGCCAGTAAACTTTGGATTAATTGATAGGCTTCACCATGCTGATAAGCCCAGGGATTGAGGAACGAAAACCGCTCTTGCTGATACTTACTCAATCCAATGCTCAATATCCCAATCAGAGTGCTCCCAATCGCTGTTGCGCCCAAATATCGCATTGGCAAACCCGCCGCAAAAGCGATCGACCACAACCCGATCGCACACAGTGATGTAGTGCTAAGATTTGGTTGCTTTAGGATTGCCAGTAGGACGATCGCAAATACACCCAGCCAGATCGCTTTTACCCTGAGCGGATATTGCTGCCATCGTCCAAATATTTTCGCACCCTGCAATACTAAAAACGGTTTGATCAGTTCTGACGGTTGTAACTGAATCGAACCAATCCCAATCCACCGCGTCGCCCCCTGTTCAGGTGTTCCGAAAACTACAGTCGCAATTAGCAGTGCGAGGATTCCCAGAACGATCCAGTGAGATAATTTAAGCAGTTTCTGTAGTGGTGTATGAATGATCGCCTTGAAAATAAATAGACCAACTACAATATAAAAAATTTGGCGATTGAAGTAATAGAAGCCATCTTGCTCGCGGGTTTCCCCGTTGTAATAAGACGCTGAAAATAAGACAACTAAACCGATCGCTAGCCACAAAAAAGTTAACCACCGCATCAATCGTGCTGTCAATGACCAGTCTTTCACTGTTGGGTCAAAAAATGGGATTAAAAGGCTCAGGTTCACGATCAGATAAGGGTAAAGTATAAAATATTACTTAAAATGCGATTAGAATTAATTTTTGACTCAACCTCGATTGAGATTATACTTGTCAGTCCTGATTGAAAACCTTTACTATTTAACCACAACACCCATGTAAAATCACGAGATGCCAAAATCGATGACAGCCGATCTAGCCGATCGAATTAAATCGATCGGTAATTTTGAATTTATATTTAGCAGCTAAGACTGCTTTCAATCCTAATGATATTAAAAAATATATTAACTACTAAACCACAACGCTGGTCGATATTGTCAATTATTTTAGCAATCGCGATCGGAATCAGTAGTTGTCAACAAATCATCACTTCGTCTGTCCTAGCCACAAACAATCAATTAGTTTCGGCAATTCTCAGCGATCCCAAGACGTTTAATCCAGCCTTGAGTAATTCAGTCCCAAATATTTTTGATTATGTCAGTGAAGGCTTAATCACTACTAACGGCAAGGGTGAAATCGAGCCAGCATTAGCCAAATCCTGGATTATATCTCCAGATAAAAAGAAGATTACCTTTACGCTGAAGCCAAATCTGAAATGGTCGGATGGTCAGCCTTTGACGATCGACGACGTAGCTTTTACATTTAATGAAGTTTATTTGAATGAAGAGATACCGACTGATACAAGAGATGCGCTTAAAATTGGCAAAGATCGAAAGTTACCAACTGTCAAAAAACTAGCTGATAATCAAATAGAATTTACTACCCCAGCACCTTTCGCACCTTTCTTACGCACACTGGAGATTGGAATTCTCCCAGCACACAAATTACGCTCTACCATTACCCAAAAAGACAGCAAGGGTAAACCATTATTTTTAAGTACTTGGGGTATTGACACCAAACCTGGAGACTTAGTATCTAATGGAATGTTTATGCTTGATGATGCTAATTCTGAATTAGAAAATAAAGATAATAATGATGATGATAATGATAATGATGGATGGTCCAACAATGATCAAGATGATGGAAAAGATGACGAATTTTTATCACCTCCACTTCATCCGACAGGTCCTCACACAACTCAGGGTTTTCGTTGCCATGCAACTGCACCACGTCCAATCCATAATCCTCGATGGTCTGCATTATCTCATCATATTCCGCGTTTACAAATACGCCCGTCTTTTTG
>JANNDQ010000309.1:0-1995 GCA_031387965.1 Chamaesiphon sp. OTE_75_metabat_567 | reverse complement strand
CGCGAATTTTGACTCTCACACCATTGTCGCTCGCACATCCTTCTGGGGATGATTGCGGTTCGATCTGCTCTGACACTTCACCCTGAATTTGAATCCCTCGTCCGACAATCAACAAACCATCTAGTGTCAATTGGCTGCCTTGCCCAAGTGTAACGTGCAATGAATCTTCTCCATCTGGTTGATAGTCTAGTAACCGGATCACGGGACGAGCTTTATTTCCTGCTCGAATCTGCAAGCTGTGATGGGGTGGCAATGTGAAATTTAATCGATCGGTATATGCACCACTATCGGTAATTTCGATAATTGCGTGGTGATATTTTTGGTCTTGAGGATGTTGTTGTAGATCGCTATTCCACTGTTCTAATGCTGCTTGAATCGTTTTAAAATCTGTTTGTCTATTTACTTTGTAGAGTGCGTATTTTGCTGGTTGTGACAGGATTTGATCGTACTCACCACCACCAATTTCCGTACTAAAACCATATTGATAACTGACCCAAACACCTTTCTTGGTTGGTTCCCTTTGTGGAAAAGCAATTCGACCTAAAACCGGATCTACTGCCACCTTCTGTGAAGGAGTTCGATATTGCCAATTACTAAGATCGGCGATAATAATTCGATCAAAAGTAACAGGCACCATTGTAACTTCAGATCGCCCTTTTTCAGTTTTCCCCTCCCAAATTTGGAAGCTTTGTTCTGCTCCATAGTATTGGCTTTGGTATGGTAGATTGGTCTTCGGATCTATTTTCTTGCTATCTACTTTTTTTCGATCGATTGCTAATGCTTTACGGCGAATGGGAGTGGGGACATTTAATTCGTTAGCAATATCAGTTGGAATCGTTTCTGGCTGCGGCAGAGTGTATAGCGGCGTATCATTACCCAGAATGCTAAAAGTGTAACAATGGGGATCTACTTCCTCTAGGCAATACGCAGGTGTTTTAGTGACCAAGTAAGATTTGAGTCGCCAGACAAAAACTCCGATATCGGGAATATTGTATCGCCCCAGATCGAATGGCGATTTAATGCGGCGGATATCCACCGTGTGAGCGATTTCATCAAAAGGGCCATCCAAGAGATCCAAGGCATGACCCTGACGTAAATCGACAGTCCTTCCCTGAGTGGGGCGCAAATGGTTGAGATGTTGCGTCCAGCTCAGGAGCTTGTAGAACTCAACGACTCGTGCAGGCCAACCCGCAACATCGTTTGATAACAGTTCTAGTAACGCTAATGTGCCTTTGCGTCGTCGATAGCGGATGGTATTGGCAACTTCCCGCCGAGGAATCAAGATTTTGTTGCGTTGCTGTCCTTGAGGAGTTTTTACATCGCCTGGTTCTCCAGCTTCATGGACGGGACGATAACCCACCAGATCGCCAAGGTAAGGCACTACCCAGTCCTGGCAAGTTTCAATAAACCAGTTTTCGTATAGTTGGGAGATATCAGCTTCTACAACGTCTACTTGTTCGGTGATTACTTGTAAAAGTTGTTTTAAAGGATAGTCCTGCTCGGCATCGCGGAGGCGATGAATAACAGGTAGCAGTTCGTAAAGTCGATCGATATTTTGGCTCATGGTTTTAGCTCCGTCAGAATCAGCGTATCGGCAACGTTAGGACTAAAAATTGCTAGTTGCGCGGGTTGAATTACCCTAGTTGTGGGATCGATTTGGGCAAGATTGGCATCAACTCTATTCTTGGGTGGTTCTTTCGTTAATTTATCCAACTTGACGACCAAATTATTAGTTTCCTGCTGAAATTGAATTGTGACTTCCGTACCATCTATGAATAACTTTCGCTCGTCCGGAATGATGCTAGCGCTTCTAATATCGTCTTCAGATACTCTATTAAATAGATCTACATCAACATAAGCGACCCCGCGAACTTGCTGAATGATACTGATGATGTCACTGAGCCAAACACTCTGACCTAACTGTCTGCGATCGAACCCAAAAGCATCTAACAGAGCAGCACGAATCTGGGGTTCGACAGCTTCCCATTGGTAGTC
>JANNDQ010000296.1:0-3496 GCA_031387965.1 Chamaesiphon sp. OTE_75_metabat_567 | reverse complement strand
CAGCGGTAATCCAGACATTCTAATACCCCAAATTGTCCGACAGGATCGCGATCGTCAGCAGCAGACCACAATGTCCCGCCATCGGTAAGTAAATATAGCTCATTAAATAATGCCATCTTGAACCAATCGGGCAGATCCGATCGATCGAGTATTGGTTGTTGCCAGTTAACGATCTGCTCTTGCCAATTATCATAATGTTTGAAGGCTGTACGAACCATCGCCCAACTATTTTCACCCGATCGACCGAAGAAATCTGTATAGCGGCGATAATAATTTACGCCTTTACCAAATTCGGTAATTGGGAAATCCCAAGCGAGAATAAAGGGAATCTTTTTAGTTTGTCCGGGTTTGACTGTAAACCGAATTGTTATCGCTGCTGCTATTCTTTCGCCCTGTTTTGCCTCACTTTCATTGTCGATATCTGGGAGAGAACCATCGGCGGCAAAACTATCCCAAATCTCACTACCGTTGCCGATCGGATTCCAGCGGGAATGATAAAATACTTCGAGACTGGGATTGGCAATACTGGCGATCGACCATTGCCCTTCACCTTCACGCGGGGTATCACCTTTATGTGCTTTATCTAGTACACAACCCACCCGATAATTATCGACAATCCACTGATTGTAATTTCCTTCACTCTCACCGATCCGAGGTTGATAATCATATACTGGACTACCATCATCGCGAATTTCCACCTTACTTGATGGATTAGTATTCGCAAACCATCCCACCGTATTTTCCCACGTCAGCATGATGCTCAGCGTGATTGGTTGCTCCGTCGGATTATGAGCTGTCCACTCAAATATTGCGATCGGATAAGAAGTCTCTTGATAATTATCCGCCCAAATTGGCGAAAACTGTTCACAAGTTAATTGCGCCTGGAAGACATTTTCATAGCTATACCAGCTGCGAGGGTATAAAGCTTGGTAAGTGCCCGTTCCTTGACCTGCTGGAGTCAGCTGAGGATAACATTGCCAGCGAGTCAACGTACCATCAGATGGTGCTACCGTAGACATCGCATACGCCTGTGCCGCATCCCCAGCTTGCTCGAATACACTGAACTGACATGCTCCAAGATGTTTGAAAACGTGTTCGCCACCGTCTATGTGCCAGAGATTAAACTCACCCCGATGCGATCTGCCAATACATCCAGCCCCAAATCCACCCAATGGCATCCCGTGAAATGGCCCATCATCGAGATTGCTCTCATAGCGAACAGTGTAAGGCTGCTGCCAATCTTGGTGAAACTGACGTTGCCAAGTAGCGGCGGGAATCGTCGGACGTGATGGTGAATTAAGCATAGACGATAGCGAAGCGCTGCCTTGGCAGGTCGAGTTGTGGGAGATGCAACTTCCCATTCTGACACGCTCAGCCGCTCTAGCCACGAGGATTTAATCTTTATAGTTTCTTTCGGTTTCAATCTGGGTACTCTAATTTTGAGTAAGCAGAGATCGACAAATCCAGAATGGAATCAACCCTAGAACAGATAGTAGCTGTTAAAACTACTAAAATCATCGACCCAAGGGCACCAAGTATCCAAATCGCAGCTAGCCCTACTACTAATCCAGAATCACTACGCAAAATTGCGACTGGCAAGGATTGGGAACTACGCCGACTGGTAGCTGGCAATCCGAATACGCCGACAGATGTCCTGTGGCAATTGGGAATTGACTTTCCCGAAGCTATTTTAAAGAATCCAGTTTTTGAGCTGTTGCAGTTGGCACAACTTCAGTTAGCGGCAGAGATTCCCCATGCAACTTTGACTAGTTTGTTGCAATGTGAACAGGTACCCACAAATTTTATGGAGTACGCCGTTACGCAGCAGGACTATAGTCTCTGGCTAGCCGTAGCTTACAATCCGAATACTTCTAGTCGATTGCTAGAAAACTTAGCCAAAAAGTCGCGCCATCAAGATCGTGAATTGATCCGTGCCATCGCGGCACATCCGCAGACACCAGCTCATCTCCTCGCTGAGATCATCCAGATCGGTAGTGGTGTAGCCCAAATCGTTGCCGAGAATCCTCAGACACCGATGATTGTGCTGGAACAGATCTTGCACAAATACAGCAAAACCAACGATTCTACCTTTGTGACGTTGGTATCACTCCATCCGCAGCTCAACCCGAGACTTTTGGTGCAGATGCATCTCGTACCTAGCGAGTCAGCAGCTCAAGATCTCTGGCTAGCAAAACAGCGTCCGACAACTTCGCTCCAACTAACCGAATTAGCCCACACTGATTGGGACACGCTCCAGCTAGCTGTGGTTCGTCATCCAAATACGCTAGGTGTGACGATCGAGCAGATCTGGCACAAGATCCAACTCCAGCATACCAGCCCCAGCCAAATTGATCGGCTCATCTATGACTCTTTTGCTGGTAATCCGAATACATCAGCCCGACTTCGAGACGAGCTACGTAAGTTGTTGCAATGGTAAAAATCGGGATTCCCAATCCTCATTTCCAGACACTTAAACACTCGCACGCCCCAATAGTTCCAATCCAATGAATCCTAAAGATTTAAAGACTTACCTCGATCACCTGATTGCCCACGACCTCAAGATTAGCACGATGATTTGGGGTGCGCCGGGGATTGGGAAATCTAGTATCGTTAGCCAAATTGCGGCAGTACATCAGCTCGAATTTATTGATATCCGCTTGAGCCAATTAGCACCAACTGATTTGCGCGGACTCCCTGTCGCTGAAGATGGTGTGTCCAAATGGTTTCCACCCGAATTTTTGCCTAAGCGAGGCAGAGGAATCTTGTTTCTCGATGAGATTAATATGGCTCCGCCAGCGATGCAGGGAATGGCGCAGCAGCTGATTTTGGATCGGCGGGTGGGTTCTTATGTTGTCCCGGATGGCTGGTTTGTTTGGGCTGCTGGAAATCGCAAAGAGGATCGCGCTGGAGTGTTTGATATGCCAGCACCGTTAGCCAATCGTTTCTTGCATTTACAAGTTGAAGCAGATTTTGAGAGTTTCAAAGCCTATGCCCTCGGACAAGGCGTGCATGAACAAATTGTTGCTTTCTTATCTTTTCGCCCGACATTACTCCACAAAATCGATCCACAACAACCAGCCTGGTGTTCACCGCGATCGTGGATCATGGCGAGTAGCCTCCACTATAGTGGACTAGACTTAGCTCCAGCGATTGGTATCGCCGCTTACTGCGAATTTCAAGCGTTTCTGGTGATGTACCAGACATTACCCGATTTAATCCCGATCTTTGAAGGCAACGGTGGTCACATTCCCTTCCCCCTCGAACCCTCAGCTCGATATGCTACGACGATCGGTCTGACAGTTCACGCAATTGATGCCGATCGCGCTTACAATGCTTTTCAGTGGCTGATTCAAGTCGCCACAGCAGAATGGATTCAGTTATTTGTCTCGGATCTACTCGGCTTAATGCGATCGCGCGGACAGCTGGGCATTCTTGCCATACTGATCGAAAAAGATCCCTCGATTCAGAAGTTTCTCCAAGATTATCAGCAATTGGT
>JANNDQ010000271.1:0-5246 GCA_031387965.1 Chamaesiphon sp. OTE_75_metabat_567 | reverse complement strand
CAGCTTCCCCCAACGGGGGGTCTGGGGGGAGACCCCCCAGATCCGGGGTCTCAGCACTAGTAACCTAAAACTAAGCACCAGCCCACGCACAACCTAAACTGTTCTGATGTTCAAATTGACAGTCAGATCGTTAAAATCTCTATCCCCACCACCGAATTGATCCTCTACCGCAAAAGTATTTGCACCAGTCAAGCGGAAATGATCGAACTGGTCAGGATTGGCACCAAGATAATTGAAATAAGCATGAATCTTAGTTCCATCACCACCATTAGAGGAATTATTGTTCGCGAAATCAATTAATGAACCCTGAGCGACAACAATCGGCGCATAAATAGCTCCACCACGAATGTTCAGATTAGATTTGGCATCATTTTTACCTAATAGCAACGAATTAGCGATCGCATTATTAATTGCGGCTCTAGCATAGTTAGCCTCACCTGGTTTAACCGTGACACCATTGCCAAGATCGATCGCGCCCGTGAGGGCATCTGTGACAGTATAAAAGCCAATATTATCAGTATACGCAGCTTCACCCATCGTTGTAATGTCAGCTTTAAGCGTACCTGCATAGTCAGTCAAATCGATCGTCCGTCGGGTTGCGCTTTGACCTTTAGTGCCAGGGATACCAGTCAGAGTTGGAATTGGGGTTGGGACTGGAGTTGGAGTTGGTATTGGAACTGGAGTTGGTATTGGAACTGGAGTTGGGGTTGGAACTGGGGTCGGGGTTGGAGTAGCGGCACCAATAGCAATCTCAGTTGAACCACCAATCCCATTATTGATCGGCGCAATCAGATCATTACCAAGCTGCGTCTCAAACGCACCAACGCCAGTATTAATATCGATCGTAATCCGGCTACCAACAGTACTAGCATCACCACCAGTAAACCCTTTTAATTGACCATTCTCAAAGCTAATACCTTTGACAAGTGGAAAACCAATCTCCCCAATCTTGGTTGGTGTTGCTGAAGTTGCCAAGGGAATTGACCACAAGCTGCTGCCTCTAGTCCCATCCGGCCGAAATAATATTGATGCGACCAGAAATCTATCACCAACAGGGTCGTAGACTAAATCACCACCACTTACTAAATCCCCTGGCATATTACTACGGACTGAAGTAGCCACCGCCGTTGTGGGATTGATCGTATAAAGGTCATTTGCGCCGGAAGCGCTTGCATAGATTTGGTCATTAGGGCCAAACGCTAATCCATTTAAGTTAATGCTAAGTATGTTATTGGTTGCTGAATCTCTAATTAAACCTATTTCTGTCACTTGATCACCTGTAGCGCGACTGGGATCAATCTTGAACAGGATATCTTGCTGCTGAGTATTTGAGCCAATAGCATAGAGTTTAGTACGATCGACACCCAGAGCAATGTCCAGCAGGAATCTATCTGTATTGGTGTTGGAGCTGGCTAGTGAGAAAAACTGACCATTTTGACCAACGGTACCTACGGCAGCTTTAGTACCATCACCATTATTTCTCGCAGTGAACGGTGTAACGATCGATGTTCCCCTACCGCCATCGACAGTTGATACTGTGTAACTGCCACTCTGACCACCAATTACTAGTCGATAACTGCTCCCTGGATATATGGTGTTGCTCAATGAGATTTTACCTTGACCATTCACAGCGGCTTCTTTTGCTGCAACGATGTTACCCGTGATGGTGTCAACTAGATTAATTAGTAGGGGCGTGCTTGTGTTGGTGGCAGTTAATTCGATCGTTAATTGTCGATAACCATCGAAACCTGTTAAGTCGTATTCGTCCAGACGATAACCAGATCTGAGCGGATCTTGGGTGGTAAACGCGCCTGTGATACTTTGACCTAATGCAATATTTGCCATGATTGTCGGGAGAATAGTTGTTTGGAATCAGTCGTTGGCTCAGAGGCTGTTAGGACAAGTGAATTCTGAGGATGAAGAATACTTCAGCTTGTGATTAGCACAGCATAGCTGATTGACTGACAAAAGTCCTGCGCTGATTGACTGACAAAATTCATGAACCGACAAAAATGTCTAGGTTGGGTAGAGCAATAGTCAAACCCAACCTAGATTCTATGAACTGTTCACCCTAGAGCTTAATTCAAAAGTGCTCGATCGATTTGACGGACTAAATCGATGGGGAGAAATGGCTTAGAGATGACTTCGACGACACCAAGTTCAGTCAGGAGATCTTTGTCTGGGAGATAACGATTGGCGGTGAGGAGGATGACGGGAATCTTTTTAATGCCATGATCAGCGCGAAGCTGTCGCAGAAAAGCTAATCCATCCATTTCTGGCATCATCACATCTAAAACGATCGCGTCTGGGCTATTAGTTTGGATTCGATCTAATCCTTCTTGTCCAGATGCCGCTGTCAAAACCTCCCAGCTTTTGAGTTTATTCAGACACATTGACACCACTTCTCGGATATTCCGATCGTCATCAACGACGAGAATTTGTCTAGCAGCTCGATCGGCAATGCCAATTGGATTCGATGGTGTTTTAGAAGCAATAAGTGGATCTTTATAAATATAATCAGCTGTTTTATTAGATTGTTTAATACCTAGATATTTGTCGATTGTTTTGAGGATCTGCTCTGATTGAATTGGTTTGCCGAGAAATCCATTTGCACCGACAAATTTAGTACGAACTCGATCGATCAAGCCATCACTGCCAGTTAAAATGATAATTGGAACGTTGGCGAGGCTGGGTGTTTTTCTGATCTGTTCACATACTTCGTAGCCATTGGTGACTGGCATTACCAAATCCAGAAAAATCAGATCGGGTTTATTTCTAATTAAACTGGGAATGATCTTGAGTGGGTCTTGGACTCCGAATGAGCGATAACCGTAATCGGTGATGATTTTTTCGAGATTTTTATAGACAGCGAGACTATCATCAACGCAAGCAATTAGGTGACTTAATTTAGTATTTCTGCGTTCAGAAACAATGGAGTTTGGCAAGGAAATTTCGACTCGATCAAGATCGAAATTTGAAACAACTTTACTGTCTAAATCTCGATCAATACTCGATTGCTTGGATTTAGATAGAGAGATAGTCGTGGACTTGAATAAGGGTAGTAAATCTGTGGCTACATCAATGAGTTTCCGCTGATGAGCAATAGCAATATTCCGTAATGATTTGCTACCATCGATCGATCTGAGTAGATGCTGCAAATCTTCGCAGTTACTCAGAGCTGTTTGTTTGACAATCAGAAAAAAACTAGGGGGATAAATCGCTAATCCATGCTGTTGCCACTCTTGCCAGATTTGGATTGTCCTACTGAGAATTGGTTGAATTTCCAGCAGTGGTAAAACTGATTGAACTTGACTATTTTTATCCTTAATTGGAATAAACCGATAGATTAGTCGATCTCCTTGATTTTGACTAAATTGAATAATATCAAATAAAACTTCTTGAATTGCGTATTCCTGTGCAATTTTATTGGAATTTAAAAATACCTCTTGATGGTTACTAGACTTTACCAGTCGATCGAGTGGTACATTCAGGGAAGCTAGGGCTAAATTTCGCTCCCAGCGATCGATCGCATCAATTCCGCCGCTCACACCCGCCAACCGCCCAGCGGTAAAGCACAGCATCCAACTGGGAGTATCGGCAACTTGGATGACAAGATTACCACTTAACGCACTTGTTCTAATTTGATTAAACTCTGCGATTAAGTCTTTAAATCTGACATTGGTTTGAGTAGAGCTATTCATAATTGGTGGAAACGTTCGGAGTTAGGAGCGAAAAGTGCGGTCTTGGGGTTTCCCCTGCTTGGGTTCGTTCCATGGTCGGGAAACCCGACCGGACGAACTCCGCAAATGGAGCACCTTTTCAAGATAGTTAGGAGGATCTCAATAGTGGCTGAACTTGCGTCGCCAATAACTAGGTGCTCATCAGTGTTATTTTTGGTGTCTTATTTCTATAAAGTACCCCGATCGAGATGGCTTTCATTCATTGGCTGAGGTAAATCAAAGAGAAACGTACTACCTTCTCCCCACACGCTCTCTGCCCAAATTTTACCCTGGTGCTGGAGGACGATCGATTTGCAAATTGCCAGTCCCAAGCCAGTACCGCCTTTGTCACGCGAATCAGAGGCATCTACCTGCTGAAAGCGATTAAAAATGGTTTCGAGCTTATCAGCCGGAATCCCCCGCCCACAGTCTGAGATCGCGAACTGAACGCGCCGAGAAGGTGTAGTTGTATCCGTCAGATTTTCGATCGTTTCCATCGAGATTGAGACGGTACTATCTGGCGGTGAAAATTTGATCGCATTGCTCATCAGATTAGTCAGAGTTTGGACGATGCGATCGGGTGATACCCAGATCTGGACTGGTGGGCAATTTAGTTCCAGATTGACTCCAGCGGCGGCAGCACTACCGATCATCACATCAATCGCGCGTTGGATCAAGGCGGTGGCATCACACCACTCCTGCTCTGAAAATTTACTATCTGCATCTAATTTATCCAGATCGAGGATATTATTGACCATGCGGACAAGTCGCTCGGTTTCGATCGAGGCAATCTCGATCATCTGCTTCATCTGCTCCGGTTCATCGTCCATTAAACCCATTGCGAGGAGTCCCAGTGCGCCCTGCATCGAAGTAAGCGGGGTGCGGAGTTCGTGACTGACAATGCCGATAAATTCGTCCTTGAGCTTCTCTACCGACTGACGCTGCTCTAGCTCAGTATTGAGCAGTTGTAGCGTCATTTCGGCTTGTTTCCGCTGTGTTAGTTCAATCTGGGCTTGGGCAAACAAATCCGCCTGTTGAATCGCAATACTGACTTGACTGGCTAGCTGCTTGACGAGATCGATCTCCGAAGTTTGCCACAACCGTGGTGCGGAGCAGTGGTGTGCTGTGAGTAATCCCCACAATTCATCCCCTTTGAAGATCGGCACCACGACATTTGCCCGGGCTTGAAAACTTTCTAAGAGCACCAGATACCACGCATCGATTTCCACATCGTAAATATCAGCATTTGCTGTCACCAGCCCTTGCTTAAAATCTGTGAGATGAGCTTCAATATAGGCAGGCGCGATTTCGGTGGTGACAATTTCCTTCCAACCGATGCCGACTGACTCCACAATGGCGGTGGCAAGCCAATTGGGTGAAAATTTGTAGACAGTCACTCGATCGGTTCCGAGAAATTTTCGGACTTCATCGGCAGTGGTTTGGAGAATTTCAGGGAGATCGAGCGAGCGACGAATTCGTACCGTCATATCCATTACCAACCGCTGCTGATCTAACCTGTCTTGCAGC